>NZ_JBZWBG010000011.1:0-248895 GCF_058680555.1 Pseudomonas sp. YA1 | reverse complement strand
AAGCTCGACGCCAGCGGCGTGACCCTCTCCGGGGCCAACGTCCGGGTCAACTCCGGCGGCAGCCCGGGCAGCGGCAGCGGCGCGGCGCCGCTGTTGCCGGGGCCGCTGCGGCAGGCCGACAGCGACAAGGCCGGCGCCCTCCTCACCCCGGCCCAGATCAATACCCTGAAGCGCAACGCGCCCTTCTGCGAAGAGTGCGAGAAGTGCAAGGACGGTGCCTGTGACCTCTGACGCCCTCTCCCCGCGAACCTGGCTGGCCCGACATCCGCTTCAGGCAGGCGAATGCTTGTACGCGATCTTCGGCAGCGCCAGCGATGCCGCGCCCCTGCAAGCCTACTACCGGGAAGACAGCCCACCCCTACCGCTCCCTCTCTGGAACGGTACGCCATATGCCGACTGGCAACCGGTGATGCCCTACCTCGCGAAGCTGTCCCCCAGCAGCGTATTCCTCGATTGGGCTGCCAGCGAAAAGTCTCGCGACTGGGGTTGGCTGGCAGTTTCCACCTGGTCGACAGACGCAATCCTAGAGCACCTACGCAGCCTCACCCAGGTACGCATGCCGGATGGCAGCGAAGTGTTCTTCCGTTTCTGGGACGGCCGTCACCTGCTACCGATACTCGCCCACCTCGGCGAGAAAGCGCACGAAGTACTGCCGATGTTCGGCCGTTACCTGATCAATGGCAAAGCACTCGAAACCGGCCAGGGCCATCTCCATGCCGCCCGTCCCTATCCCTGGTGGGAGGTTCCGCGGGCACTGGTCGACACGCTGCATGCCGACGACCCGACTACCGCGATCGACAACCTGCTGCAGTGGCTGCGCGAGAACCACGCAGATCTGTACTTCGCCTATCCCGAGCGAAGCCTGCAATTGCGCGCCAGACGCCTCATCGCGAAAGCCGTCGCCATGGATGAGATCGGCGGCCTGTTGTTGAACCAGTTGGAAAAGGACCTGACCCCATGATCTCGTCGTTCTACGCCATGTTCATGCTGCGCGGAGTGAACGCGAAGCAGCCGGATGCCAGCCAGTTGATCGGCGAATTCAGCTCCGGGGTGCTCAACCGCTATGAGGAATATGCGAACAGTTGGCTCTGGGGCTGGGCACTCGACGTCCAGCAGACCATCGCCCTTTCCGATGGGAACGGCAACGAGTTGACCAGGCTGAAAGCCGACAAGGACGCCAACATCCTCGAAGACGTCGCCTCATGTCCGGTCAACGGTCAACTGAAACTGCTGCATACTTTCGAATCGACCAGTTTCGTGCCCATCGGCAACACGCCTTACGAAATCACTCGGATAGGCAGCAGGACACCGCAGTTCAAGGGCGTACTGGATGCAGATGGGATGGCGAGCATAAGCGGCTGCGCTCCCAATACGCTGTACCAGGTCAAGTTCTACCCAGAGGTAAGCATCCAGGAGATCGACGCGCTCTACCGCTCCTACGGCGACGTAATCGCCAAGCTGAACGAATGGCTTCTGGAGCAATGGAACGGCCCGCTTTCCGCCGAATGGAAAAGGCTCGCGCCGGTTGGCGACCGTAGGCGGATGGAGCAGATAAACGACGCCTATCTGGACGGCATGGGCAAAGCGCTGGTCAATCTCTGGGATGATGTGGTCGAGCTGTTCGGCATCCTCGCGAACCTCGACGAGCACGCGGCGAAACTCCTTGAGTTCATCAACGAAGCGGATTTCGAAAAGCTCAAGACTCAGGCCAAGGAACTCCTCGGTACCGCCTTGCTGATCGCCAGCGACGAACCGCTTCTGTTCATCTATGCCAGCGCCATCGTGTGCTGGACCCAGTTGCTGCCGCCCACGACTGCCGCGGAAATGGTCGCGGAACTCTCCACCGGCCTGCTCCTTGATATTCTGCTCGGCATCATCCTGACCGGCGGAGCCGGTCTCGCCGTTCGCCTGGCCGTCAAGGGCTCGAAAGCGATCAAGGCCTCCGAAGGTGCGATGCTGCTGCGCAAAGCCATGCAGGTGCTGATCGATACCAGCTGTCGGCATTCCCTCCAGTTGCACGCGGAAAAGCTGAAACCTCTGGCCGTCCGCGGTGAAGTGATGGCCAACAGCTCCAACAAGATCACCGCACAGATCCAGAGCACCGCCCAAGGCATCGCCCGCACCGAGCCCGACACCCTGCCGCTGAGCCGAGGAAAGCGCGCGAACACCTCGCTCTCCAGCAGTCAGGCGACGCCCGATGCCTCCGCACCCGGCAGGACGCCCGCCGGCAAACCCGCCGACCAGGCCGCCCAGACCTGCGTCAAGGACTGTCCCGTTTCGATGGTCACCGGCGAGGAGCTGCTGACCCTGACCGACTGCGAGCTGGACGGTCCGCTGCGTTTCGCCTGGACGCGCCTGTACCGCACCAGCGCGGCGGAAATCGACAATGGTCTGGGCTTCGGCTGGAGCCATGCCCTCTCCCATCGCCTCGATCGCGACGGCGACGAGCTGGTATGGACCGATCACGAGAACCGCCGGACCCGCTTCCCGATCCCTGACGCCCAGCGCCCGGCGATCACCAACCGACTGTCGCGCGCCGCCATCTACCTCGGCGGCGACCCATCCGAACTGATCCTTGCCCAGGCCGGCGAAAAGCCGCGCTTCTACCACTTCCGCAAAGACCCGGACGGCGCTTACCTGATCGCCATCAGCGACGCCTACGGCAACCGCCTGGAACTGAGTCGCGACCGCCTCGGCCGGCCGCGCCGCCTCAGCCACAAGGCCGGGCGCGCGCTACTGCTGTGCTACCAGGGCAGGCACATCGAGCGCGTCGAGTACCAGGTGTACCAGCCCGCCGATAACCTGGAGGCCTGCTGGCACACCGCCCAGGTACTCGCCCGCTACCGCTGCAACGAACGTGGCCAGTTGATCGAAGCTGGAAACGCACTCTACGAGGCCGAACGCTATCGCTACGACGCGCGCAATGTCATCCTCGAGCGCCAGTTGGCCGGCGGCGCCTCGTTCTTCTGGGAATGGGAAGGCGAAGGCAAGCAGGCCCGCGCGATCCATCACTGGGCCAGCTTCCCGCAGATGGACTCGCGCTACGTCTGGAACGAAGACGGCAGCGTTACCGCGATCAACGCCGACGGCAGCGAGGAAGTCTATGTCCACGACGACAACGCGCGCCTGGTACGCCAGGTCGATCCCGACGGAGGCGAAACCCTCAGGCACTACGACGAGAAGGGCCAACTGGTCGCCGAACGCGATCCGTTGGGAACGATCACCGAGTACCGCTACGACCAGGCCGGACGCTTGGAGGCACTGCTCCCGGCCGAAGGCGAGCCAACCTGCTATAGCTACTTCGACGGCTTCGTACGCAGCGTGCGCCGCGGTGAGGCGCAGTGGAAGTACGAGCGCAACGCTCAGGGCGACATCACCCGCCAGACCGATCCCGAAGGCAACGTCACCCACTACGCCTACGACCACCGCGGCTGCCTGGTGGAAATCACCCATGCCGACGGCAGCCTGCACCAGTTGACCTGGAATCCGCTCGGCCAGTTGATAGAAGAACAGCTTCCGGACGGTAGCGTGCGCCGCTATCGCTACGACACACTGGGTAGACAGATCACCCGCCAGGACGAAAGCGGCGCCATCACCCGGTTCCAGTGGGATGCAGCAGGCCGCCTGAGCCAGATCACCCTGCCCGGTGGCGCCAGCCGCATGTACCGCTACAACGCTTACGGCAAGGTCACCAGCGAGTGCGACGAACAGGGCCGGATGACCCGCTACGAATATCTTGACGACCTGCACCTGGTCAGCCGGCGGATCAACCCGGACGGCAGTCAGCTGCGCTACCGCTACGAAAACGCCCGGCTACTGCTCAGCGAGATCGAGAACGAACGCGGCGAACGCTATCGCCTCGATTACCACGGCAACGGCCTGATCAGCCAGGAAACCGGCTTCGACGGCCGCCGCACCGCCTATCGCTACGACCTCAAAGGCCAGCTTCTGGAGAAAACCGAGTACGGCGACGACGGCAGCGAACTGCGCACCACCTACCAGCGCGACAGTACCGGGCGCCTGCTGGCGAAGACACTGCCCGACGGCAATCGGGTCGACTACCGCTACGATACGCTCGGACGCCTGGTCGCCGTCGACGACGGCACCTGGCCGCTGGCCTACGAATACGACCTACGGGACCGCCTGGTCCGCGAGCACCAGGGCTGGGCCACCCTTCACTACGCCTACGACGCCCTCGGCCAGTTGATCCACTGCCGACTGCCCGACGGCAACCGCGTCGACTACCGCTACCAGACCGGCGGCACCCTCTCGGCAATCGATCTCAACGGCCAGTCCCTGACCCGGCACCAGTTCGGTAGCGGTCGCGAACGCCAGCGCCAGCAGGGCGAACTGCTCAGCCAATACCACTACGATGAGCAGGGCCGCCTGCTGGCCCACCAAGTCAGTCAGCGGCAGCGCCATCTCTACCAGCGCCAGTACCGCTATGACGCTAGCGGCAACCTGGCCGCCATCGAGGACAGCCGCAAGGGCATTCGCAGCTTCCACTACGACCCGCTGGACCGCCTGCTCGGCGTACGCGGTGAAACCCCGGAAAGCTTCGTGCACGACCCGGCCGGCAACCTGCTCGCCCAGGGCGGGCAATTCGACGCGCGACAGATGGAGGTTCGCGGAAATCGCCTGCTGACGCAGGGCGACCGGCATTTCGACTACGACGCCCACGGCAATCTCGTTCGCGAACGCCGCGGCACCGGGCAGAAGCTGGTCACCGAATACAGCTACGACTGCCAACACCGCCTGATCGGCGTCAGCCTGCCGGACGGGCGCCAGGTCGCCTACCGCTACGACGCCTTCGGCCGACGCATCGCCAAGCAGGTCGACGGACGCAATACCGAGTTCCTCTGGCTCGGCGAACGCCTGCTCGCCGAGAGCGGCGACCGGCACTACCGCACCTATCTCTACGAACCCGACAGCTTCCGCCCGCTGGCCCTGCTCGACGGCGAAGGCCCGGAACAGGTCGAACCCTGCTACTACCAACTCGACCACCTCGGTACCCCGCAGGAACTGACCCGCGCCGATGGCCGCCTCTGCTGGTCGGCGCGCTACCGGGCTTACGGCAATGTGCTCAAGCTGGACATCGCCGAAGTGGATAACCCACTGCGCTTCCAGGGCCAGTATTTCGACGCCGAGACCGGGCTGCACTACAACCGCCATCGCTACTACAATCCAAGCACGGGACGCTACCTGACCCCCGATCCGATCAGGCTGGCAGGTGGGTTGAACAGCTACCGGTACGTGCCGAATCCGACGGGGTGGGTGGACCCGTTGGGGCTGGCCTCAAATAAAACTCGCTGTCCCGAAGCATTAGACAGTAATCCCCGCAAAGGGATTAACTCCACATCCGGCAGCAAAAAGCCGGCAGGACCAATCGTAGAACTGGATGCGCAGGGAAACGAGATTTACTACCGAACACTAAGCGAGCAGCACCTTGAGATACTGAGGAACAACTTTGAAGTACCTCCGACGAGTGAGACCTTCATCTCCCCGCTACAATCCTACTCCCAAGAGTATGATGGGAAACTAGTAAGACTTACAGCCAGTCCAGGCACCATGAATGAGCTGTCTAAAATTGGAGTAACTGCAAATTCCGGAACCGGCCTATTGCTTCCAGATCTCCCTCCCGCCCGAAAGGGCTGGAAACAGAACAATGCACTATTCAAACTCGAAGCACTAAAAAAGCCAACGATAAATGAAGGAGGCGGCGTTATCAACACTGGCCTTGGGGATGGAAAAGCCCTAGAGATTTTCAACAAGAACCTAATAGACTTCGAAGTAATAGACTAGAGAAACCTCATGAAAACCATTTACAACTTCAAACAGCGTATCAAAGAAGACCCCGAGTACATTCGAAAAGCCCATGAACTCACTTTGAATACAACGAAGCCTAAAGCTGGCCTTAAAGGGACTTATGGACTACTGGGCTCAAAGGAATGGTGGGACAATCTTGAAAACGGATCAATTCCACAAAAAGAAATTTC
Organism: Pseudomonas sp. YA1; assembly: GCF_058680555.1. NCBI lineage: Bacteria > Pseudomonadati > Pseudomonadota > Gammaproteobacteria > Pseudomonadales > Pseudomonadaceae > Pseudomonas > Pseudomonas sp. YA1. Next base: position 242,899 of record NZ_JBZWBG010000011.1, on the reverse strand, counting down.
CGGAACCATAAAGAAAGTATATTTAACGGGGCAAGACAACACCGAAGATTTCAACACGATAGATATAGAAACAGAAAACAAAACCCTCTGCACGGAGGGCACTTACACAAACAAGAATATCGACAGAAAGCATTACGAAGCAGGAAAGAAAATCACCATAAAATATGCTTTCGACCCACTAAAAAAGCCCAAGCCAAATGGAGACATCGACTATTCAAAAATAGTTGTTGAGATATTAATATCCGAATAACTGAAAATCAGCCTTAGGGAAGGTTATATAAAAAACCAAAAGATAGAAGCAAATGAAAATCCCCTATCCATGGGAATCATACATCGGAAAGTTGACATGTTCTTTCTCGAATAAACAGAAAAGCTGGAGGATGCCAGCGAATCAGGATCGCTCCAACGAAACGCTAGCAAAGCACCATGAGCAAGTATGAATCCAGCTGAGATAACGCACACTTACTCATGACCTGGCCCAACACTGCCGGGAATTTTCCCTGGCTCAGGAAGTTCACGCATCTTGCCCAATGAGTGGAAATTTCGCTCTACCCGAAATTCCCGCTCATGACAGAAATCACTGCCTCGCCAACCGCTGATCGAATCTCCCCTCAATCCAGCATCCCCACATACCCCGGCACCTCCCCCACTCGCTTGATCCACGCGCGGATCGCCGGGTAGGCCGTCAGGTCGAAGCCGCCTTCATGGGCGACATGCGTGTAGGCGTAGAGGGTGATATCGGCGATGGAGAACTGTTCGCCGACCAGGAATGGCGTGCGCGACAGCTGTTTCTCCACGACGTCGAGGGCCTTGTAGCCGCCGATCTTCTTCTCTTCGAACTCGGCGCGGCGGGCTTCCGGGAGGCCGAGGTAGAGCTTGATGAAGCGCGCCACGGCCACATAGGGCTCATGGCTGTATTGCTCGAAGAATTGCCATTGCAGCACCTGGGTGCGCAGGCGCGGTTCGCTGGGCAACAGGGCGCTGCCGTCGGCGAGGAAGTTGAGGATGGCGTTGGACTCCCACAGGCAACTGCCGTCCTCCAGCTCCAGCACCGGTATCTTGCCGTTGGGGTTCTTCGCCAGGAACTCCGGGGTCTGGGTCTCGCCCTTGAGAATGTCCACCGGAACCCACTGGTAGTCGATGCCGAGCAGCGACATGGCCAGCTTGATCTTGTAGCAGTTGCCCGAACGGTAATCACCGTAGACCTTGTACATCGTGTCGCTCCTCGGATCGGATGGCCGGCGCCCCCGGGAGGAGCGCCGATGAGGGTTCAGGCCGCTTCGGCGGCCTGGGCGTCGCGGACGACCTTGGCCAGGCGCCGCAGGCCTTCGTGCAGGCGCTCCGGGGCGATGTGGCTGAAGTTCAGCCGCAGGCGCCCGAGGTTCTGCTCCGGCTCGGCGAAGAAAGGTTCGCCGGGCATGAATGCGACATCGGCGGCCAGCGCCGGCTGGAGCAGGGTGCGGGTATCCAGCGGCTGCCTGAGGGTCAGCCAGAAGAACAGCCCGCCCTCCGGGATATTCCATTCGGCCAGCTCGCCGAAGTGCTCCAGCAGCGCCTCCTGCATGGCGTCGCGGCGGACCCGGTAGAACTCGCGCAGCTCGGCCAGGTGCTGGCGGTAGGCCTCGCTGCCGAACCATTGCAGCGCCTGCCACTGCCCTACCCGGTTGGTATGCAGGTCGGCCGACTGTTTCAGCCGCAGCAGGTGCGGGAACAGGTCCGGGGTGGCGATCAGGAAACCGACGCGCAGGCCCGGCAGCAGGGTTTTCGACACCGTGCCGGTATAGATCCAGCTGGACTTGCGCAGGCGGCTGACCAGCGGGGTTGCGCGGCCCTCGTCGAAGACCAGTTCGCGATAGGGTTCGTCTTCGATCAGGGTCACGCCGAATTCGTCGAGCAGCGCCGCCACCGCGTCGCGGCGTCCCTCGCTGTAGCGCACGCCGGACGGATTCTGGAAAGTCGGGATCAGGTAGGCGAAGGCCGGCTTGTGTCGCTCCAGGCGCTGCCGCAGGGCAACCAGGTCGGGGCCCTCGGCACCCAGCGGCACGGTCACGCAATCGGCGCCGAACAATTGGAAGGCCTGTAGCGCGGCGAGGTAGGTCGGCGCCTCGAGCAGCACCTCGGTGCCCGGATCGATGAACAGCTTGCTGGCCAGGTCGAGGGTCTGCTGCGAACCGCTGACGATCAGCACCTGGCTCGCCTCGCAGGGGACGCCGAGGGCACGCGCTTCGGCGGCGATGGCTTCGCGCAGGGCAGGCTCGCCTTCGCTCATGCCGTACTGGCCCATGGAGGCCGGCATCTGCTCCCACTGCACCTTCGGCAGCATCGGCTCGGCCGGCAGCCCGCCGGCGAACGACATCACCTCCGGACGCTGCGCCGCGGCAAGGATTTCGCGGATCAAGGAGCTTTTCAGGCGGGAGATGCGTTCAGAGAAGGCCATGAGATCACCGGTAGCGTAGGCGGGGAAAAATGAGTCAAACTGCTTGACCGAAACTACGATGCCGCGCCCGGAAGCGTCAATATGCCTGACCTGAAAAACCACGCCGTCCAGCAGCAGGCCATGATGGAAGCCTTCTTCTTCGCGTACCAGGCCTTCACCACCAAGCCTGACGAGATGCTCGCCCGCCGCGGCCTGGGACGCGTGCACCACCGCGTGCTGTTCTTCATCGCCCGCTATCCGGGCCTCAGCGTGAAGGAACTGCTGGCCCTGCTCGGCGTGACCAAGCAGGCGCTGAACATCCCGCTGCGCCAGTTGCTGGAGATGAACCTGATCGGCAGCGCCACCGCCGACGACGACAAGCGCAAACGCCTCCTCGGCCTCACCGCCGAGGGCGTGCGGTTGGAAAAGGCGCTGCGTCGCGAGCAGTCGCGGCTGCTCCAACGCTGCTTCGAGGAAGCCGGCGGCGAAGCGGTCTCCGGCTGGCTGGCGGTCAATCGCACCCTGGCTCGGGCGCATGCAGGCAGCCGCGGCGAAGCGGCGACGGAGGCCGCCGACTGACGCCCATGGGCCTGGCGCCTGGACGCTCGGCAAGCCGACCGGCTGCCCGCTAGCCCCGCTCCAGCTCCCGCGCCGCGCACCAGCAGGCCAGCGCCATGGCCAGGGTGGCGGCCAGCAGCGGCAGTACCGCCAGCACCAGCAACAGCACCGAAGCCAGCATCGCGCCGCCGGCGATGTCCAGCCAGGCCATGATCCGCAGCGACGGATAGAGGTTTTCCTGCTTGAGCAGACGCAGGCCCAGCCAGAGGGTGGTAGCGCCGATCAGCGCAAGCAGCGCGAAGTACACCAGCGCCTGCCAGTTCCAACCCTGCAGCGCATCGTCGGTAACCGCCAGCAGGCTCCAGCCCTCGCCCAGCAGGGTCAGGAGAATCGACAACCATACCGGCCAGGCCAGCGAGGGGCCGCGAAAGCGCGACTCGACCAGGTGCTTGAGCCGCAGCAGCAGGTAGGCGCCGAGCAGGCTGAGGAGCAGGCCCAGCCAGTCGGCGTAGACCCCGAACGCGGCGCCATCGCCGAATGCCTCCAGCAGGCTGAGCACCATCAGCACCACGCCGCCGGCTATCGAGGCCAGGCAGAGCCAGGCGAGGATGCGCAGTTGCGCGGGCGTCCAGCGCCGGCGGAAAGCATCCGGTATGCCCTGCTCGACCAATTCGACACGCGGCGTGGCGTAGGGGTTTGCATCCATGGCGAAGCTCCTCGGCAAATGCCGGGAAGTTACCAGCTCCGCCAGCTTCCGGCAGCTGCGACTGTATGGCCAACTATGTCCGCGGCTGTACCGGGACAGCCCCTGGCCGGCTGTTTAGGCTGCGCAAAACAGAAAAAGATGATCGGCACTCCGCGCCTCGCGCAACCTGCCCCGTGGCTCCGCCCACCGCCGTGCCCGGTCGTCCCGCACACTCCATGGAAGTACCCGGCATGACCGAAACCACCCAGCCCCAGCCTCGTCTGCGTCCGTTCGCCGACTCATCTCCCGCCGCCGTGGTGGCCGGCTTCGTCGCCATGCTCACCGGCTACACCAGCTCGCTGGTACTGATGTTCCAGGCCGGGCAGAACGCCGGCCTCAGCAGCGCGCAGATTTCCTCGTGGATCTGGGCCCTGTCGATCGGCATGGGCCTGGCGACCATCGGCCTGACCCTGCGCTACCGGGTGCCGATCGTGATCGCCTGGTCCACCCCCGGCGCGGCGCTGCTGATCAGCAGCCTGCCCGGAGTGCCGTACAGCGAGGCGATCGGCGCCTTCATCGTCTGCGCCCTCCTGATCACCCTGTGCGGCGTCACCGGCAGCTTCGAACGCCTGATGCGCCAGGTTCCCTCCTCGCTGGCCTCGGCGCTGCTGGCCGGGGTGCTGTTCCGCATCGGCATCGAGATCTGCAACGCCGCCGAGCAACAGACCCTGCTGGTGCTGGCGATGTTCTTCAGCTATCTGCTGTGCAAACGCTTCTCGCCGCGCTATGCGGTGTTCGCTGCGCTACTGGTGGGGGTGCTGCTGGCCGGGATACTGGGCCAACTGGACTTCAGCAGGTTCCGCCTGGAACTGGCGGTACCGGAGTGGACCACGCCGAGCTTCTCCCTGGCCGCCACCATCAGCATCGGCATCCCGCTGTTCATCGTCGCCATGGCTTCGCAGAACATGCCCGGCATCGCCGTGCTGCGCGCCGACGGCTACCAGGTGTCGGCCTCGCCGCTGATCTCGAGCACCGGCATCGCCTCGATCCTGCTGGCGCCGTTCGGCTCCCACGGGATCAACTTGGCGGCGATCAGCGCGGCGATCTGCACCGGTCCCTCGGCCCACGAGGACCCGCACAAGCGCTATACCGCGGCGCTCTGGTGCGGCTTCTTCAACTGCGTCGCGGGAACCTTCGGCGCCACCCTGGCAGCGTTGTTCGCGGCGTTCCCCAAGGCACTGGTGCTGTCCATCGCCGCCATCGCCCTGCTCGGCTCGATCATGAACGGCCTGGCCAACTCGATGGCCGACGAGCGCCAGCGCGAGGCCGCGCTGGTGACCTTCATGGTCACCGCCTCCGGCTTCACCCTGCTGTCCATCGGCTCGGCGTTCTGGGGCCTGGTGGCGGGCCTGCTGACTCAGTTCGTGCTCAACTGGCGGCGCGGCTGACCGACCTCAGTCCGGCGCCGTCACGGGCGCCGGCGCGGCCTGGTGGCCACGGCTGACCCACCAGCCGAAGGCCGCCGCGGTGAAGAACATCAACACCCCGTAGATCGCCGGCGGAATCGCCATGGTGCTGTTGTTCAGCAGGCTCGGACTCAGCGCCAGGGCGATCGCCAGGGTGCCGTTGTGGATGCCGATCTCCATGCCGATGGCCACCGCCTGGGCCTTCGGCAGGCGCAGCAGGCGCGGTACCCAGTAGCCCACCGCCAGGCTCAGCAGGTTGAAGGCCAGCGCGGCCAGCCCGACCACCGGCGCGTAGGTGACGAAGGTCTGCCAGTCCTTGGCCAGCGCCAGCAGGATGATCACCAGCAACAGCAGCGCGGAAAGGATCTTCACCGGCTTCTGCAGCCGATCCGCCACGGCCGGCAGGCGGTTGCGCACCAGCATGCCGATGGCCACCGGGCCGAGGACGATGACGAACACCTGCATGACCTTGCCGAACTGCAGGGGAATCGCCTGCCCGTCGCCCATGAAGTATTGCAGCGACAGATTGACGATCAGCGGCATGGTGAGGATGGCGATCACCGAGTTCACCGCGGTCAGGGTGATGTTCAGTGCCACGTCGCCATGCGCCAGGTGGCTGTAGAGGTTGGCGGTGGTGCCGCCGGGCGAGGCCGCCAGCAACATCATGCCGACCGCCAGGGCCGCCTCGAGGGCGAAGCCCTGGACGATCAGGAAACAGGCCAGGGGCAGCAGGACGATCTGGCACACCAGGCCGACCAGCACCGGCTTCGGGTAGCGCACCACGCGGAGGAAGTCGGCCGGGGTCAGGGACAGTCCGAGACCGAGCATGATGATGCCCAGGGCGATGGGGAGGAACAGGGTCAGGATGGGATCGGCGGTCATTATTGTTATTGCTCCGATGCGATGGAGACGGGCTCAGGCCCCGGATTCTCGACCCAGGTTAGTCCCCCGGCAGTGGCCTGGCGCGCCAAACCGCGCGCCGACCTGTAACAGAATGCGAATGCCCCGCGCCGGGGCATCCCGATTGTATCGCCGCCCGCTCAGATCGCCGTCGCCCCGCCGTCCACCGGCAAGGCGATACCGGTGGTGAAGCCCGCGTGGTCGCTGCACAGGTAGAGCACCGCGGCGGCGATTTCCTCGACCCGTCCGACCCGACCCAGCGGATGCATCGCGGCGGCGAACTCGGCCTTGCGCGGATCGGCCTCGTAGGCGCGGCGGAACATGTCGGTGTCGATCACCGCCGGACACACGGCGTTGACGCGGATGCCCTTCTTCGCGTACTCGATCGCCGCCGATTTGGTCAGGCCGATCACCGCGTGCTTGGAAGCAGCGTAGATGCTCATCTTCGGCGCCGCGCCGAGCCCGGCGACCGAGGCGGTGTTGACGATCGCGCCGCCGCCCTGGGCCAGCATCAGCGGGATCTGGTGCTTCATGCACAACCAGACGCCCTTCACGTTGACAGCCATGATGGCGTCGAACTCGGCTTCGTTGCCGTCGGCCAGCTTGCCCTGCTCGATCTCGATGCCGGCGTTGTTGAAGGCGTAGTCGAGACGGCCGTAGGCCGCCGCGCAACCCTCGACCAGCGCCTTGACCTCGGCGTCGCGGGTGACGTCGCAGCGAATGAAGAGGGCTTTGCCACCTGCCTGGCGGATCGCTTCGACCGTGCCCTCGCCGCCGGCGCTGTCCAGGTCGGCGACCACCACCTTGACCCCGGCGGCGGCGAAGGCCAGCGCGGTAGCGCGGCCGATGCCCGCCGCACCGCCAGTGACCAGTGCGACCTGGCCGGAAAGAAGTTTGCTCATCTGCTGCTCCTCGGAAAATCGCCTTCCGCCAACCGCGACGGAACCGGGCCGCGCCAGTCTAGCCAGGGCCGGCGCAAGGCATAGCACTATCAGGGGACTGGAGGATGGGCCATCCAGCCCGCTGATAAGACTGATGGCGGCGAATCATCAGCATAGATGACCGGTCATTTCCGCACTCGCCTTCGCTTGCCGCCGGCGCCGGCGCCGGCTATCCCTAGGGGCCTGTTTCCCGACATTCGAGTGCCCTGCCATGACCTCCCAGATCAATCGGCAATACCAGTTGGCCCAGCGTCCCAGCGGGCTGCCCGGCCGCGACACCTTCAGTTTCGTCGAGACCCCGCTCGGCGAGCCGGCCGAGGGCCAGATCCTGGTGAAGAACGAGTACCTGTCGCTGGACCCGGCGATGCGCGGCTGGATGAACGACGCCCGCTCCTACATCCCGCCGGTGGGGATCGGCGAGGTGATGCGCGCGCTCGGCGTCGGCAAGGTGCTGGTTTCGAAGCACCCCGGCTTCCAGACCGGCGACTACGTCAACGGCGCCCTCGGCGTGCAGGACTATTTCGTCGGCGAGCCCAAGGGTTTCTACAAGGTCGACCCGTCCCGCGCGCCGCTGCCGCGCTATCTCTCGGCGCTGGGCATGACCGGCATGACCGCCTACTTCGCGTTGCTCGACGTCGGCCAGCCGAAGAGCGGCGAGACCGTGGTGATCTCCGGCGCCGCCGGTGCGGTGGGCAGCGTTGCCGGGCAGATCGCCAGGCTCAAGGGGTGCCGGGTGGTGGGCATCGCCGGCGGCGCCGAGAAATGTCGCTTCCTGGTCGAGGAGCTGGGCTTCGACGGCGCCATCGACTACAAGAACGAAGACCTCGCCGCCGGACTCAAGCGCGAATGCCCGAAGGGCATCGATGTGTTCTTCGACAACGTCGGCGGCGAAATCCTCGACACGGTGCTCACCCGTATCGCCTTCAAGGCACGCATCGTCCTCTGCGGGGCGATCAGCCAGTACAACAACAAGGAAGCGGTGCGCGGCCCGGCCAACTACCTGTCGCTGCTGGTCAATCGGGCGCGCATGGAAGGCATGGTGGTGATGGACTATGCCCAGCGCTTCCCAGAAGGCCTGAAGGAGATGGCCACCTGGCTGGCGGAAGGCAAGCTGCAATCGCGCGAGGACATCGTCGAAGGCCTGGAGACCTTCCCCGAGACCCTGCTCAAGCTGTTCAGCGGGGAAAACTTCGGCAAGTTGGTGTTGAAGGTCTGAGGTCCGCCGCCGGCGCGAAGAAGCGGCGGATAGCGCCTTGCGCTATCCGCCCTGCGCCTCGCCTCGAAGAGCGTGTGCACTGAAGAAATAATGATTCCCGGCAATCCTGCCGCCTGTCCTTCGGGCTAAGCTGCGGCATCCGCGCCTGCAAGGAATCAGCCGCATGCCACTCGCCCGCTGGGTACCCGGACTCGATAGCCTGCTCCACTACCGCCGCGCCTGGTTCCGTCCGGATGTCCAGGCCGGGCTGTCGGTGGCGGCGATCCAGATCCCCACCGCCATCGCCTACGCCCAGATCGCCGGCTTCCCACCCCAGGTAGGCCTCTATGCATGCATCCTGCCGATGCTGATCTACGCCCTGATCGGCAGCTCGCGCCAGTTGATGGTCGGCCCCGACGCGGCGACCGCGGCGATGGTCGCCGCCGCCATCACCCCGCTGGCGGCGGGCGACCCGCAGCGCCTGGTGGACCTGTCGATGATCGTCGCGATCATGGTCGGGCTGTTCTCCATCGTCGCCGGCCTGGCCCGCGCCGGATTCATCGCCAGCTTCCTCTCGCGACCGATCCTGGTCGGCTACCTCAACGGCATCGGCCTGAGCCTGCTGGTCGGGCAACTGGGCAAGCTGTTCGGCTACGAGGCGGCGACCAGCGGCTTCGTCGCCGGCATCCTCGCGCTGCTGGAGAACCTGCTGCACATCCATTGGCCGACGCTGATCCTCGGCAGCCTCTCGCTCTTGCTGATGGTGCTGCTGCCGCGGCGCTTCCCGCAGTTGCCCGGGGCGCTCTGCGGCGTCCTCCTGGCCAGTCTCGCCGCGGCGCTGCTGGGCCTGGATCGCTACGGCGTGGAACTGCTTGGCGAGGTACCGGCCGGGCTGCCGCAACTGAGCTGGCCGCAGACCAGCCTGGAGGAACTGAAAAGCCTGCTGCGCGACGCCACCGGCATTACCGTGGTCAGCTTCTGCAGCGCCATGCTCACCGCGCGCAGCTTCGCCGCCCGCCACGGCTACAGCATCAACGCCAACCACGAATTCGTCGCCCTCGGCCTGGCCAACATCGGCGCCGGGGTCTCCCAGGGCTTCGCCATCAGCGGCGCCGACTCCCGCACCGCGGTGAACGACATGGTCGGCGGCAAGACCCAACTGGTCGGCGTGGTCGCCGCGCTGGTGATCGCCGCCACCCTGTTGCTGCTGAACAAGCCCCTGGGCTGGGTGCCGATGCCGGCGCTCGGCGCGGTCCTGTTGCTGGCCGGCTGGGGCCTGATCGACGTGCAGGCGCTGAAAGGCTTCTGGAAGCTCAGCCGCTTCGAGTTCAGCCTCTGCCTGCTGACCACCGTCGGCGTGCTCAGCGTCGGCGTGCTGCCGGGAATCTTCGTCGCCGTCAGCATCGCCGTACTGCGCCTGCTCTACTACACCTATCGCCCAAGCGACGCGGTGCTCGGCTGGATGCACGGCATCGACGGCCAGGTCGAGCTGGCCAAGTACCCGCAGGCCACCACTCTTCCCGGCCTGGTGATCTACCGCTTCGACGCCCCCCTGTTGTTCTTCAACGCCGACTACTTCAAGCAGCGGGTGCTTGCCGTGGTGGACGGCAGCGAGCGGCCGAATGCGGTGCTGCTCAACGCCGAAGCCATGACCAACCTCGACATCAGCGGCCTGGCCACCCTCCACGAGGTGCAACAGATCCTCAAGGCCCAGGGCGTGCACCTATCGCTGGCGCGGGTGACCGGGCAGACGCTGGACCTGCTGCAACGCTCGAGCATGCTCGGCGAGATCAAGCCGCCGCTGGTGTTCAGCTCGGTGCGTTCGGGGGTCAGTGCTTATCGCTACTGGCTGCGCCAGCAGGAAAGACTCGCCGCCCAGGCCGCGGCTACAAGCGGAAATGCCTGACCATGCCCTGTAGTTCGCGCCCCAGCTCCGCCAGTTGTTCGCTGGACGAAGCCGTCGACTGCATGGCCTGGGCCGACTGATCGGCCACCTCGCGGATCGCCGTGACGCTGCGGTTGATCTCCTCGGCGACCGCGCTCTGCTGCTCGGAGGCCGCGGCGATCTGCTGGTTCATCTGCTGGATCAGCGCCACCGCCGTAGCGATGTTGCCCAGCGCCGCCTCGGTCTGCAACGCGTCGTCGACGCTCTGGTCCACCAACTGGTGGCTGCGCTGCATACGCTGCACCGCCTGCTGCGTGCCATTCTGCAAGGCACCGATCAGGGTCTCGATCTCGGCCGTGGACTGTTGGGTGCGCCGCGCCAGCGCCCGCACCTCGTCGGCGACCACGGCGAAGCCTCGACCCTGGTCGCCGGCCCGCGCCGCCTCGATGGCGGCGTTCAGCGCCAGCAGGTTGGTCTGCTCGGCCACGCTCTTGATCACGTCCAGCACGCTGCCGATGCGCTGGCTGTCGGCGCTCAGCGCCTCGACGCTGGCGGTGGCCGCGCGCACCGCCTCGGCCAGTCGCTCGATCCGCTCCAGGGTCTGGCGTACCACCTCCTGGCCGACGCTGACCTTGCCGTCGGCGCTTTCCGCCGACCCCGCGGCTTCCTCGGCGTTGTGCGCCACTTCGTGGACGGTGGCGGCCATCTGGTTCATCGCCGTGGCCACCTGTTCGGTTTCCGCCCGCTGGCTGTCGATTCCCAGGCGGGTGCGCGTGGTAACGCCGGACAGCGCCTCGGAAGCGCCGGCAATCCGCCCGACGCCGTCCTGCAACTGGCTGACGATACCGCGCAGGCTGCCGGTCATGGCGCGCATCGCGGCCATCAGTTGGCCAACCTCGTCGCGCCGCTCGCTGTCGACCCGTACCGCCAGGTCGCCTTCGGCGATCCGCTGCGCCACACCCATCGCCTGGCGCAGCGGACGGACGATCAGCAGGCTGATGCCGAAGGCCGCGCCCAGGCCCACCAGCAGCGCCAGCACGGCGGCGCCGACGATCAGCAGGGAGTTTGTCCGCAGGCTGTGGAGCATGGCCTGCTGCTGCGCCTCCCAGCTACGGTCGACACGCGCCATCACCTGCCCGGCACGCTCGCCCATGGCGGCGTACATCTGCCGCTCCTGGCGCTGGCTGGCGCGATACTCGGCGAGCTTGTCGGCGAAACCGCGGATATTGGTCAGCACGTCCTTGACCACCGACACGTAGGCATCGTCGGTGATCGCCTGCTCCAGCCGGGCGGCCAGCTCCAGCGCCTCGCGCAGCGATTTCGGCGGCCCCTCCTGCGCATCCGCGGCGCGCGCTTCGAGACGCGAGCGGGCCTCGTCCAACCCCTGCAGGACCAGGCGATTGACCTGGGCGACCTGGGCCGCCTGCTGCAACAGCGGTTCGCCGTCGCGTCCCTGGCTCTCCTTCAGCGCATAGGCGCCATCCTCGGCCAGGCTGGACTGGAGGATATCGAGGCTGTTGGCGGCGCCGTTCAGCGACCAGCTGGCGCTTTCCCAAGCCAACTGGCGTCCCTGGATGGACTGCTCGAAGCGGCCAAACGCTTCGAGGTATGCCGCCAGCACCTGCTCCACCTCGGCCATGCCAAGCGCCTGATCGGCGTCGCCGTCGGCCTTGAGCCGGCCCACCCGTTCAAGGGTCGCGGCCAGGCGCTGGCGCAAGCGCTCGGCGTCACTCTTTTCCCCGTGCAGGGCAAAGTCCTTCTCGGCCTGGCGAACCTCCAGCACGTCGCGATTGATCGCGCTCATCTCCTGCAGGCGCGCGAAGCGCTGCCCCAGCGCATGCAGCGAGAGCACCGCGAGCGCGGCCACCAGCGCGGTCAACAGCAGGACCAGGGTAAAACCGATGGCCAGTTTCTTCGCCGTGCCGAGATCGGCCAGACGCCTGCGCAGCAACCCCAGCATGACTCCCCTCCCCCGTGACGCGCCGTCTGCGTGCGCATTTCCCGCTGTGTCGCGCGTTTTTCGCCGAACCTGAGCGGCCGGGCAAGGTAGTGGCTCGATAATGGCCAGGAGAGATATGCGCAGGTCGTTTCCAGGATATCCGGGCTGACGTCGGGCGGCCGCGGAGCCATACTGGACGCCCCATGGAAAAAGGAGCTTGCCATGCGTCCCGTATTGCCGCTGTTGCTGTCGCTGAGTCTGTGCGCCCCCGCCCTGGCCGACTGGAGCGGCCCGATCGAGCAGCCGCTCTGGTCGTTGCCGGCGGCGCCGGGCCTGTCGCGCTGGCTGATCGTGCACAACCTGTCGAGCGCGGCGGCCGACGGCCTGTACCACGTCGAGGTCCTGGAGCGCCGCCAGGGCCAGCAGCCCTGGCAGTTCCAGCGCCTGGCCGCGCACCTGGCGCTGACCGAACAAGCGCTGCGCGCGAGTATCGTGGCGCCGCTGAAGCGCGGCGGGGTGTATCCGGAAAGCTACCAGTTCGCCTATCGCCAGTGGCAGGAACGCCAGGCCGCGGGCCAGGCGCCGGTGTGCCGGCGCACGGTCGACGAGTGCCTGCGGGCGCCGGACTGAGCCCGACTACCTGGGCCGGATCATGCTGAACGTGTCGCGGGTATAGCTGTAGTGGCTGCCGCCCAGGCGACCGACCAGGTCGAGCCTGTCGCTATCCACATGGCGCTCGTCGGCCAGCACGGCATCGTCGACATGGGCCAGCAGCACGCGGGCGAAGATCAGGTGGCAATTGGGGTTCTCCGCCGGATACGGCTTGATCTCCGCCACCTCGCACTCGAAGGCCACCGCCGCCGCGGCGATCCGCGGCGGCGCCACGCGTACGCTGGACACGGTAGGGATGCCGACCGTCTCGATCTCGCTCACGCCATGGGGCAGCCAGGCGGAGGTGGCGTTCATGGTCTCTGCCTGGGCGGCGCCGACCAGGTGGATCACCAACTGCCCGGTGGCCTGGACGTTGCGCAGGGTGTCCTTGAGGCTGCCGTCGTCGCGCAGGCTGACGTTGACCATCAGGGTCGGCGGCTCGTCGCTGATCACCTGGAAGAAGCTGAACGGGGCCAGGTTGCTGGCGCCCTCGGCGGACAGGGTCGAGACCCAGGCAATCGGTCGCGGGGTGACGGTGGAAGCCAACCAGCGATAGGCCTCGGCGGGAGCGATGGTGGTGAAGTCCAGTTGCATGGCGGTCTCGCGGAAATCGACGGAGGGGACGCCGATTATGCCGCAGCCCCGCAGCTCTCGCGACCGTCTGCGCCGAGGCCCTGCGCCACCTGGAAGCAGCGGCTAGACTTGCCCTACCCTCACCCAGGAGCCCTGCCATGAACTATCGAGGAAGCTGCCACTGCGGAACCATCGCCTACGAAGTCGAAGGCGACCTCGACCAGGTGATCCAGTGCAACTGTTCACTGTGCAGCCGGCGCGGCTGGCTGCTGTGGTTCGTCCCGCGCGACCGTCTGGCGCTGAAGACGCCGGCCAGCGCGATGCACACCTACACCTTCAACACCCATCGCCTGCAGCATCACTTCTGCCCCACCTGCGGCTGCGCGCCGTTCAGCGAAGGCATAGGCCCGGACGGCCAGGCGATGGCCGCGGTCAACGCGCGCTGCCTGGAGGACATCGACGCCAGCGCGCTCCCGGTACAGCACTACGATGGCCGCAACGCCTGACGCTGGCGCAGGTAGCCGATCACCTCGGCCTGGTTGCCGCGGAACTCGACGCGGTCTTCCTTGCTCTGCCGCTGGAAGGCGTACATCGGGTCGTAGTACTCCTTGAGCAGCCCCTCGATCCAGCCGCGATGGGTATCCACCGAGCCGTCGCGGCCCTGCTCTTCCAGCGCCTGCACGAGGATCGCCGCCAGCCGCTGGTAGCGCTCGCCGCCGAGGCGCTTGACGATGCCGGCGAGGCTCTTCTGCAGGTAGGCGGAGAAGGCGGCGAAGCCCTCCTCCACGCCCACCACGCGCTCGAACTCGCTGCGCAGATCGATCACGTAGTCCCTGAGGATACGCTCGACACGCTGCTCGAAGGCATCCTCCAGCCAGACCAGCGGGTAGCCCTGCATGCCCTGGTACAGCTCCAGCGGCAAGGAGCAGCTGCCGACGATCCGCCCCTCGTCCTCGAGGACGAACTGGCCGACGCCACGATGACGCTTCTTCAGGATGTCGATGGCCAGGCGGTTCTCGAAGTCGATCTGCGCCGGCTGCGGCGTGGCTCGCCGGCCAAAGCTGGAGCCGCGGTGGTTGGCGTGGCCTTCGAGATCGAGGCTGTTGTCCAGCGCCGCGATCACCTCGGTCTTGCCGCAACCGGTGAGGCCGCCGACCAGCACGAAATCGCACTCGTCGACCGCCGCTCGGGTGGTTTCGAAAAGGAAGTTGCGCAACGCCTTGTAGCCGCCGATCACCCGTGGGTAGTCGATGCCGGCGTCCTGCTTCAGCCACTGCTGGACGATCTGCGAGCGCAGGCCGCCGCGGAAGCAATACAGGTAGCCGTTCGGGTTGGCTTCGGCGAAGGCTTTCCAGGCCGCCAGCCGTTCGGCCTTGAGCGCCCCGCAGACCAGTTCGTGACCAAGGGCGATGGCGGCCTGCTGGCCGTGCTGCTTATAGCTGGTGCCGACCTTCTGCCGCTCGATGTCGTTCATCAGCGGCCGGTTGACCGTGTTGGGAAAGGCGCCCTTGTGGTACTCCACCGGGGCGCGCACATCCATCAGAGGGATATCGTCGAGAAACAGCTCGCGGTAGTGCTGGGTGTTGTCGCGCATTACAGCACCTGTACCGCGAGACTCTGTCGCTCGACCAGTTCGCCGATCGGCGCCAGTTGCAGGCCGAGTTCCGCCGCCACGGCGAGGAACTCCGCCTCGCCTTCCGGAGCCACCGCCACCAGCAGGCCGCCGCTGGTCTGCGGATCGCAAAGCAACAGCTTCTGCACCTCCGGCAGTGGCGCGATGCGCTCGCCATAGCTGTCGAAGTTGCGCAGGGTGCCGCCGGGCACGCAGCCCTGCTCCAGATAATATTCGGCACTGGCCAGGCGCGGCACCGCGGCGTACTCAACGCGCGCGGTGAGCTTGCTGCCGTCGGCCATTTCCACCAGGTGGCCGAGCAGGCCGAAACCGGTGACGTCGGTCATCGCCTTGACCCCGGCCAATCGACCGAAGCGCGCGCCGGGCCTGTTCAGGGTGCACATCCAGTCGCGCGCCACGCCGACGTCCTCGGCGCGCAGACTGGCCTTCTTCTCGGCAGTGGTGAGGATGCCGATGCCCAGCGGCTTGGTCAGGTACAGCCTGCAGCCGGCCTCGGCGGTGTCGTTGCGTTTCATGAAACGCTTCTCCACCACGCCGGTCACGGCCAGGCCGAAGATCGGCTCGGGGGCGTCGATGGAGTGTCCGCCGGCCAGCGGGATGCCGGCTTCCTCGCAGACCTTGCGGCCGCCGGCGATCACCTCGCGGGCGACTTCCGCGGCCAGCACGTTGACCGGCCAGCCGAGGATGGCGATGGCCATCAGCGGGTCGCCACCCATGGCGTAGATGTCGCTGATGGCGTTGGTCGCGGCGATACGGCCGAAATCGAAGGGGTCGTCGACGATCGGCATGAAGAAATCGGTGGTGGAGACCACCCCGCGCTCCTCGTCGAGGGCGTAGACAGCCGCGTCGTCGCGCGAGGCGTTGCCGACCCAGAGCTTCGGATCGAGGTTCTGCGCGCCGCTGCCGGCGAGGATCACCTCCAGTACCTTGGGCGAAATCTTGCAGCCGCAGCCGGCGCCGTGGCTGTACTGGGTCAGGCGGATCGCCTCGCTCATCGGTGTACTCCCGTGGATGTCGGAAAAGTGCCCATTCTAGCAAAGCCGGCGCCGCCGCCAGAGGGCCGATCGCCGCGCCCGGCTCAGCGCCCGGCGCGCGACTCGCGGATATAGAAGCGCGCCTTCTCGGCCTTGCTGGTGCAGCCCTCGTAGGCTTCGAACTGCTGCTGGGTCTTGGCCCCGGTGAGCAGGGTCAGGGCCTTCGAGTAGCTGACGGTGCCGGCGAAGCCTTCGGCCTTGGCCAGGTCGAGTTCCTTCCAGGCCGCGTCCAGCTGGTCGGCGCAGTTCTCCCGGTAGGCGGTCTTGCCGGCGCAGCCGGCCAGGGTCAGGGCAAGGACGGGCAGAACGATCCAGGTTTTCATCGAACGATCTCCGGACAGGGAAAGGGCCGCGCATCGCCGCGACGCACTTGGCGGCGGCCGGGCGACACGCGTATCGTTTTCGCTTCGTCACGCAGTATTGGCAAGGGGTTGCAGATGAGCAAACAGGTCGCCCTGGTATTGGGCTCCGGCGGTGCGCGCGGCTACGCGCACATCGGCGTGATCGAGGAACTCGAGGCGCGCGGCTATGAGATCACCTGCATCGCCGGTTGTTCCATGGGCTCGGTGATCGGCGGCATCTACGCCGCCGGCAAGCTGCGCGAGTACCGCGAGTGGGTGGAAAGCCTGGATTACCTCGACGTGCTGCGCCTGCTCGACGTCAGCTTCCGCCTCGGCGCGATCCGCGGCGAGCGGGTGTTCGGCAAGATCCACGAGATCCTCGGCGAGGTGAACATCGAGGACCTGTCGATTCCCTACACGGCGGTTGCCACCGACCTCACCAACCAGCAGGAAATCTGGTTCCAGGAAGGCTGCCTGCACCAGGCCATGCGTGCCTCGGCGGCGATCCCCAGCCTGTTCACCCCGGTCATGCAGGGCAGCCGCATGCTGGTCGACGGCGGCCTGCTCAACCCGTTGCCGATCGTGCCGGTGGTGTCGGCCCACAGCGACCTGATCATCGCGGTCAACCTCAACGCCACCAACCAGAAGCAGTACCACCTGCCGGTGATCGAACGTCCGGCCGCGCTCAAGGGGCGCTTCGACAGCATGATCGAGAGCCTCGGCCACAAACTCTCGTTCTTCCGCCGCCACGGCGACGACAATACCCCGCCGGAGCTGAGCGCCGACGCCCTGCTCCATCCGGTTCCGGCGGAATCCGAGGAGCCCGCCGAGCCGCAACTGCAACAGCCGGCCGCGGCGCCGCAAGGCAAGGACTCGCCGAAGTCGGCCAGCGGCACCACGGTGGTGGAAAGCAGCGGTCCGGCATCACTGCTGGAACTGGTCAACCAGAGCTTCGAGGTGATGCAGACCTCGCTGGCGCAGTACAAGATCGCCGGCTACCCGCCGGACATCCTGATCAACGTGCCGAAGCGGGTCTGCCGCTTCTTCGAGTTCTACAAGGCGCCGGAGTTGATCGCCCTCGGCCGGCAGATCGCCAGCGACACCCTGGACCGCTACGAGGAAGACAACGCCTGAGCCTCAGCGGCTGAACTCGAGGACCTCGTAGCCGCCGCGCCGTTCCGGGAACAGCAGGAGGAAGCCGCCGGCGTGCGGGCGCAGCAGCGCGACCACGTCGGACTCAGCCGGCGCGCCGTGGGCCAGGCCACTGAAGGCCACCTGGGGCTCGTCGTTGACCGTGGCGCCGCCGAGGAACACGTAGCGCTGCGTGCCTTCGCGGAACAGGTAGCCGCTGACCCGCTGCGAACCGCTGGTCTTCTCCAGGAACAGGCCGCGGTCGGTACGCCGGATGCGGCACTGGAAGTTCGGATAGCGATAGATGCCGTACTGGTCGGCCTGGGTCGAGCGGCACTTCCAGTCGCCCAGCAGGCCTTTCTCGTCGACGGCGACGACGGGCTGCGCCAGGCTGAGTTCCAGTTGCTCCAGTTCCGGCAGGAATTCCTCGAAGGCACTGTCGTAGTAGCGCTTGTTGATGGCCTCGGCGTCCTGCTCGACGGCCAGCACGCTGCGCTGCTGCTGGTCGCTGGTGTAGCCACGCCAGTCCGGCTCGGCGGCGCCGGCGTGCGCGCAGGCGGCGAGAACGGTGAGGCAGGCGAAGACACGGGAAACGGGAATCGGGCGGGACATGGCGACCATCCTGGCGAGTGGACCGGCGCATCCGGCGCCGGCAAGCGGTAGCCGCAGAACATAGCGCAGCGGCGCCGGGAATTCGAGCGCCGCCACGACGGGCGGCGGTTTCAGAAGATCGACCAGCCGATCCGCTCGCTGAGCTTTTCCAGCGCGGCGATACCCGCCAGCGAATTGCCCGCGGCGTTCAGCTCCGGCGACCAGACGCAGACCGTGAAGCGCCCGGGCACCACCGCGATGATGCCGCCGCCGACGCCGCTCTTGCCCGGCAGGCCGACCCGGTAGGCAAAGTTGCCGGCCTCGTCGTAGAGCCCGCTGGTGGCCATGATCGCGTTGACCTGCTTGGTCTGCCGCTCGTTGAGCACCTGCTCGCCGCTGTGCTTGCAGAAGCCCTTGTCGGCGAGGAAGCAGAACGCCCGCGCCAGGTCGACGCAGCTCATGCGCAACGCGCAATGATGGAAATAGCTGAGCAGCACCGCCTCGACGTCGTTGTGGAAGTTGCCGAACGATTTCATCAGGTAGGCCGCCGCCGCGTTGCGCGAGCGGTGCTGGTACTCCGAGCGCGCCACCACCGAGTCCGACACCACTTCCGGGTTGCCGCACAGGCGCCGGACGAAATCGCGCATCGATTGCGCCGGCGCGGCGAAACGCGACTGGTTGATGTCGCAGATCACCAGGGCGCCGGCATTGATGAACGGATTGCGCGGCTTGCCGCGCTCGAACTCCAGCTGCACCAGGGAGTTGAAAGGCTGGCCGGAGGGCTCGTGGCCGAGGCGTTGCCAGATGTCCTCGCCGGAATGCTGGATCGCCTGGACCAGGCTGAACACCTTGGAAATGCTCTGGATGGAAAACGGCCGCAGGGCGTCGCCGGCATGGAACAGCTCGCCGTCGCGGCTGTACACGGCGATCCCCAGTTGGTTCGGCTCGACGCCGGCGAGCGCGGGAATGTAGTCGGCGACCTTGCCGCGCCCGATCAGCGGGCGGACTTCATCGAGAATCTCGTTCAACAGTTGCTGCATGATGACCTTCGTCGTGACACCGGGGCGCCGACCCGGCGCATCCGGGCCAGCGCGAATGCGCGGCATCATAGGCGATGAACGCGCGGGAGGCATGCTCCTCGCGCAGAATTGCGCTGCGCGTCAGCTGTCGCGCAGGCGATAGCCGACGCCCGCCTCGGTCACCAGGAAGCGCGGGCTGGCCGGATCGTCGCCGAGTTTCTGCCGCAGGTGGCCGACCACGACCCGCAGGTAATGGGTGTCTTCGACGTGGGTCGGGCCCCAGATATCCTTGAGCAGTTGCTGCTGGGTCACTACCCGTCCGAGATGGCGTGCCAGCGCGGCGAGCACCGCGTACTCCTTACGTGTCAGCGCCACTTCCGCACCCTCCAGGGTGACCCGGCGATAGGCGAAGTCCACCTGCAACGGGCCGACCGCCACCGCCGCCTCCGGGCTTTCGCCCTGCGCCGCCTGGCGCAGCAGGACGCGCACGCGGGCGAGGAACTCCTGGATGCCGAACGGCTTGGTCACGTAGTCGTTGGCGCCACCGTCCAGGGCCAGCACCTTCTCGCCCTCGCTGGCGCGCACCGACAGCACCAGCACCGGCACCTGCGACCATTCGCGCAGGTCGCGGAGGATGTCCTGGCCGTCGCGGTCCGGCAGGCCGAGGTCGAGCACCACCAGGTCCGGCCGGTTCAGCGCGGCCTGGGCCAGCCCCTCTTCGCCGGTGCCGGCCTCGAGTACCCGGTAGCCCTGGGCATTGAGGCTGATACGGAGGAACTTGCGGATCTGCGGTTCGTCGTCGATCAGCAGGATGCTGTTCTGCAATTGGGTCATGGCACTCGGCACGGCAGGTGAACACGGCGACGAGCCAGCGGCGGCGTCGCGGAAACGGCAGGAATAGCGCGAGCGCGGGCGCCAGGCAAGTGCGCCGGGCTCATTCGTCGCCCTCCAGTTGCCCGAGGTCCGGCTGCGGATGCAGCGGCAGGTGCAGGACCAGCGTGGTGCCGCGACCGTCGAGGCCTTCGCCGACGCTGATGCGCCCGCCGTGGGCGCCGATCATGCCCTGGCAGATCGCCAGGCCCAGGCCGGTGCCCTGGCCACCGCGGTCGCCACGGGCAGCGGTGTAGAACATGTCGAAGATCTTCTCCCGCTCGGCCTCGGGAATCCCCGGCCCCTCGTCGCTCACCGCGAAACGCAGCTCGGCGGCATCCTGGCTGACCTCGATGCGCAACCGGCCGTGGCTCGGCGAGAAGCGCGCGGCATTTTCCAGCACGTTGATCAGCGCCTGTTCGATCAGCGCCGCATGCACGTAGAGCAACGGCAGGTCGTTGGCCACGATCGCCTGCACCCGGTACGGCGCCAGCACCGCGCGCAGGCGGTTCAGCGCGCTGCCGACGATGTCGCCCGGCGCCACCCAGTCGCGCGCCAGCTTCAGGCCACCGTGGCCGAGACGGGTCATGTCGAGCAGGTTCTGGATATAGCGGTCCAGTCGCTCGGCCTCGTCGCGGGTGCTTTCCAGCAGTTCGCGACGATCCGCCGGCGGGATCGCCTCGCCCAGCGCCAACAGGCTGTCGATGGAACCGCGCATGGCCGTCAGCGGCGTGCGCAGGTCGTGGGACACCGAGGCGAGCAAGGCGCTGCGCAGTTGCTCGGTCTCGCCGTGCAGGCGCGCGGCCTCCAGGTCCTCGGCCAGGCGCGCACGGGCCAGGGCCTGGGCCAGGGGCTGGCCGAGGGCAGCGAGCAGGCGCCGGCGCTGCGGGCTCAGCGGCTGGCCGTCCAGCGGCGCGACGCCGAGCAGTGCCAGCGGTCCCTCTTCCGCCGACAGCGGCCACCACCACCAGCGTCCTCCGGGCAGCGTGCCAGTACCGAGGCCGGCCGGCTGGTCGTGGGCCCAAGCCCAGTCGGCGGCGACCCGTTCCTGGTCGGCGAGTTGCCGCTGCACGCCGGCCTCGGTCTTCCACTCGCCATTGACCTGACCGAGCAGGCAGACCTCGACGTCCTTCCAGTCGTCGAACTGCTGGGCGGCGGCGGCCAGCACCGCCTGGCGGTCGGTGGCGGCGGTGAGCTTGCGCGACAGATCCAGCAGCAGGCTGGTTTCCTCCTGGGTATCGCGCAGCGCCTCCAACTGGCGCCGCTGGCGTGCCGCCAGGTTGCCGGTGAGGCCGGCCATGAACAGGAAGAACGCCAGGCTCAGCAGGTCTTCGTGGCGATGGATGGCGAAGGAAAAATGCGGTGGGATGAACAGGAAGTCATAGGCCAGGAACGACGCCACCGCGCACAGCAGTGCCGGCATCAGGCTGCTGCGCACTGCCACCAGCAGCACCGCCATCAGGAACACCAGGGAGATGTTCGGCAGCTCCAGCAGGTGCGCCACGATCCAGGCCAGGCCGCTGGCCAGGGCGGTCGCCAGCAGCGCCAGCAGATAGTCGTTCCACACCACCGGATAGCGTGGCCGCGGTTCCGCCGGGCGCAGGTCGGCCTCGCTGTCCAGGGCACTGATCTCCAGGCCCTGGCCGTCGCGCAGCAGGCGCCCGGCGAGACCGCCGCCGAAGGCCCGGCGGTACCAGCGGCGCCGCGACTGGCCAACCAGGACCAGGCTGGCGCGGCGCTCGCGGGCATGTTGCAGGAGGGTCCGCGCCACCTCGCCGGCGCGCAGCACGACGATCTCGCCGCCGAGCCGCTCGGCCAGTTGCTGCGCACCCTGCAGGCGCATCCGCGCGTGCTCGCCGCGCAAGCCGCCGGTATCGACGTGTACCACGCTCCAGGGCAGGTGCCGACGTTCGGCGACCCGGCAGGCGTGGCGCACCAGGCGTTCGGCCTGTTCGTCACCGTCGATGCCCACCAGCAGCCGCCCGCGCAACGCCGGCGCTTCCTCGCCGCGCTGGCGGTAGCGGTGGTTGAGGTCGGCGTCGACCCGCGCGGCGGCGGTCTGCATCGCCAGTTCACGCAGCGCGGTGAGGTTGGTCTGCGAGAAGAACGCGTCGATCGCCGCCCGCGCCTGTTCCGGCACGTAGACCTTGCCCTCGCGCAGGCGCTCCAGCAGCTCGCGCGGCGGCAGGTCGATGAGGACGATCTCGTAGGCCTCCTGCAACACCCAGTCCGGCACCGTCTCGCGGACCTGCACGCCGGTGATGTCGCGGACCTGGTCGTTGAGGCTTTCCAGGTGCTGGACGTTGACCGTTGTGTAGACGTCGATCCCCGCCGCCAGCAACTCCTGGATGTCCTGCCAGCGCTTGGCGTGGCGGCTGCCGGGAACGTTGCTGTGGGCCAGTTCGTCGACCAGGGCCAGCGCCGGCGGGTCGGCGAGGAGACCGTCGAGGTCCATTTCCTGCAGTTTCATCCCTCGATACTCGAGGCTGCGCAGCGGCTGCTGCGGCACGCCTGCGAGGAGGGACTCGGTTTCCGCCCGCGAGTGGGTCTCGACCACCCCGGCGCGCAGTTTCACGCCCTGGCGCAACTGGGCCTGGGCGGCCTGCAGCATGGCGAAGGTCTTGCCCACCCCCGGCGCCGCGCCGAGAAAGACTTTCAGGCGGCCGCGCCCGTCAGCGGGCAGGTCGGCCAGCAGCGCGTCGGCGCGTGCGGTGTCGGTCATGGATCGGTCGTACTCCGTTGCTCTGCGCCGCGCGGGGCGGACGATCGCCGGCGATCATCCGCCGATGCGGCGATATTGCAAGCCCTTGCGTGGGTCTCTGGGGAAACCTAGCGCTTCAACCCCGTCAGCGCCATGTTCAGCGCCAGCACGTTGACCACCGCCGGCCCCACCAGCGGCCGCTCGGTGTGGCTTTCCACCAGGTCTTCCACCAGCCGCAGCGGCAGCCCGCGCGCCGTGGCCACCCGCAGCGCCTGGTAACGCGCGGCCTGCGGCGGCAGCTGCGGATCGAGTCCGCTACCGGAGGTAGTCACCAGCGCCAGCGGCACCGGCCCCTGGTCGGCGATACGCTCCTGCGCGGCGTCCCTGGCGATGCGCTCGGCCAGTGCCGGGTTGCTCGGCGCCAGGTTGCTCGCGGCACTGGAAACGGTGGCGTAGTCGCCCGCCGAAGGCCGCGAATGGAACCACTCCTCGCCGTCGAACTTCTGCGCGATCAGCCGCGAGCCGAGCACCTTGCCCTCGGCGTCGCGCAGCAGGCTGCCATTGGCCTGCTCGGGGAACGCCAGTTGGGCGATACCGGTGACCAGCAGCGGATAGGCCACGCCGGTGACCAGGCTCAGCACCAGCAGTGACGCCAGTGCCGGACGGAGTTGCTTGAACATGTGCAGATCCTCTCTTCAGTCCCAGGCCCTCGCCCGACGGCGAGGGCCGTTGTTCATGCCAGGCCGACGGCGGTCAGCAGCAGGTCGATCGCCTTGATCCCGAGGAACGGCGCCACCAGGCCGCCGACGCCATAGATCAGCAGGTTGCGCTGCAGCAGTTGCGAAGCGTCCGCCGCCTGCACCCGCACGCCGCGCAAGGCCAGTGGGATCAACGCGACGATGATCAGCGCGTTGAACACGATGGCCGACAGGATCGCGCTCTGCGGGCTTTGCAGGCGCATCACGTTGAGCACGTCGAGCTGCGGGTAGATGCCGACGAACAGCGCCGGCAGGATGGCGAAGTACTTGGCCACGTCGTTGGCGATGGAGAAGGTGGTCAGCGCGCCGCGGGTGACCAGCAACTCCTTGCCCACCTGGACCACGTCGAGCAGCTTGGTCGGGTCGCTGTCCAGGTCGACCAGGTTGGCCGCCTCGCGGGCGGCCTGGGTGCCGTCGTTCATGGCCATGCCGACGTCGGCCTGGGCCAGCGCCGGGGCGTCGTTGGCACCGTCGCCACACATCGCCACCAGGCGACCTTCGCCCTGCTCCTGGCGAATCCGCGCCAGTTTCTTCTCCGGGGTAGCCTCGGCGATCACGTCGTCGACCCCAGCCTCGGCGGCGATGGCAGCGGCGGTCAGCGGGTTGTCGCCGGTCACCATCACGGTGCGGATGCCCAGCCGACGCAGTTCGGCGAAGCGCTCGCGAATGCCCGGCTTGACCACGTCCTTCAGGTGAATGGCGCCGAGCAGCCGGCCGTTGGCTACCACCAGCAGCGGGGTGCCGCCGCTCTGGGCGATCTTGTCCACCTCCCGCGAAAGCACCTCGGGCATCTTCTCCCGCGGCAGGTCGATGAAGCGCAGCGCCGCATCCACCGCCCCCTTGCGGTACACCTGGCCGTTCCAGTCGACCCCGGACAGGCGGGTTTCCGCGCTGAAGGCGATCGGCGTCAGCTCCTCGCGGCGCGGCTCCTCGATCGGATGCAGGATGCGCAGGTATTCGACGATCGACTTGCCTTCCGGCGTGTCATCGGCCAGCGAGGCCAGCAACGCGCCCTCGGCCAGTTCCTTGCCGCTCACCCCCGGCGCGGCGTACAGCGCGCTGCAGCGGCGGTTGCCGAAGGTGATGGTGCCGGTCTTGTCGAGCAGCAGCACGTGGACGTCGCCGGCCGCCTCCACCGCGCGACCGGACTTGGCGATCACGTTCAGGCGCACCAGGCGGTCCATGCCGGCGATGCCGATGGCCGAGAGCAGGCCGCCGATGGTGGTCGGGATCAGCGTCACCAGCAGCGCCACCAGGAACACCAGCGGCAGGTTGCCGCCGGCGAACAGGGCGAACGGCTTGAGGGTCACCACCACCAGCAGGAAGATCAGGGTCAGGCCGATCAGCAGGATGTCCAGCGCTACTTCGTTGGGGGTCTTCTGCCGCTTGGCGCCTTCCACCAGGGCGATCATCCGGTCCAGGGTCGACTCGCCCGGGTTGGCGCCGATCCGTACCAGCAGCCAGTCGGACACCACCTGGGTGTTGCCGGTCACCGCCGAGCGATCGCCGCCGGACTCGCGGATCACCGGCGCCGATTCACCGGTGATGGCGGCCTCGTTGACCGCCGCCACGCCTTCGATGACTTCGCCGTCGCCGGGAATCATCTCGCCGGCCTGGACCCGTACCACGTCGCCCTTGCGCAGGCTGCTGGCAGCGACGCTCTCGAAACTGCCGTCGGCGCGCCGCTTATTGGCGGAGAGGCCCTGGCTGCCGGCCTTGAGACTGTCCGCGCGGGCCTTGCCACGCCCCTCGGCTAGCGCTTCGGCGAAGTTGGCGAAGAGCACGGTGAACCACAGCCAGAGGGCGATCTGCAGCGCCACCGAGGTCGGCACCGCCTGGTCGGGGACGAAGCACAGCAAGGTGGTGAGCACGGCGGTCAGTTCGACCACCAGCATCACCGGCGAGCGCAGCAACTGGCGCGGGTCGAGCTTGACGAAGGCTTGCAGCAGCGCCGGCCGCCACAAGGCGGCGAGGCTGGTGGACGCGTTGTGGCGACGTTCGAGCGATTTGTGCAAGGCGTTCTTGGACGCCTGGGTCTGAGCGTTCATGTGCGATTCCTTCAGAAGCCGAGGCTCAGTTGTTCAGCGATCGGGCCGAGGGCCAGGGTCGGCAGGAAGGTCAGGCCGCCGACCAGCAGGATGGTCACGGTGAGCAGGCTGACGAACAGCGGACCATGGGTCGGGAAACTGTTCGGCCCCACCGGGCTGGCCTTCTTCGCCGCCAGGCTGCCGGCGATGGCGAGGATCGGCAGGATGTAGCCGAAGCGGCCGATGAGCATGGCCAGGCCGATCATCAGGTTGTGGAACGGCGTGTTGGCACCGAAACCGGCAAACGCCGAGCCGTTGTTGGCGCTCCCCGAGGTGTAGGCGTAGAGCAGTTGGCTGAAACCGTGCGGGCCGGGGTTGGTCACCGCCGAGGCCGGTCCCGGCAGGCTGGCGGCAATGGCGCCGAGCACCAGCACGCCGACAGGCATCACCAGGAGGGTGAAGACCAGCAGGCGGACCTCCTTCGCCTCGAGCTTCTTGCCCAGGTACTCCGGCGTCCGCCCTACCATCAGGCCGGCGAGGAACACCGCGATCAGGACGAACAGCAGCATGCCGTAAAGGCCGGCGCCGACGCCGCCGAAGATCACCTCGCCGAGCATCATGTTCAGCAGCGGCAGCATGCCGCCCAGGGGGCTCAGGCTGTCGTGCATGGCGTTCACCGAGCCGTTCGAGGCGGCGGTGGTGGTGATCGCCCAGAGCATGCTGGCGGCGGTGCCGAAGCGACTCTCCTTGCCCTCCATCGGTGCGCCCTGCTCGACCGGCAACTGCGCCAGCGCCGGGTTCGGCTGGTATTCGGCCCACAGCGACAGGCTCAGGCCGAGGCAGAACAGCAGCAGCATGCAGCCGAGGATCGCGCGGCTCTGGCGCAGGTCCTTCACGTAATGGCCGAAGGTGAATACCAGCGCCGCCGGGATCAGGATGATCGAGGCCACTTCGAACAGGTTGCTCCAGGCACTCGGGTTCTCGAACGGATGAGTCGAGTTGACGCCGAAGAAGCCGCCGCCGTTGGTGCCCAGTTGCTTGATGGCGATCTGGCTGGCCGCCGGGCCGAGCGGGATGGTCTGCTCGGCGCCTTGCAAGGTGGTGGCATGGACGTAGTCGAAGAAGGTCTGCGGCACGCCCTGCCAGACCAGCAGCAACGCCAGCAGCAGGCACAGCGGCAGCAGCACGTAGAGGGTGCCGCGGGTCAGGTCGACCCAGAAGTTGCCCAGCTGTCGTGTGGAGCGGCGGCTGATGCCGCGCGCCAGGGCCACCAGCACGCAGAGGCCGACCGCCGCGCTGACGAAGTTCTGCACCGTAAGGCCGACCATCTGGCTGAAGTAGCTCAGCGAGGCCTCGCCGCTGTAGGCCTGCCAGTTGGTGTTGGTGACGAAACTGACCGCGGTGTTGAACGCCAGGGTCCATTCCAGGCCCGGCAGGTGCTGCGGGTTCAGCGGCAGGCTGCCCTGCAGCATGAGGATCGAGAACAGCAGGACCAGGCCGGCCAGGTTGAATGCCAGCAGCGCCAGGGTGTAGGTCTTCCAGTCCTGCTCGCTCGCCGGATCGACGCCGAACAGGCGATAGCAGACGCGCTCCAGTGGCGCCAGCGGCGCGCTGAGGAGATTGCGTTGGCCTTCCATCACCTTGAAGCAGTAGCGCCCGAGGAACGGTGCAGGCACCAGGACCAGGGCGAAAAAGGCCAGGATCAAGAGAATCTCGTGGCTGTTCATGTGCCCTCCCCTAGGCACGGTCGGCGCGTAGCAGCGCCACCAGCAAATAGACGAACAGTCCCGTGGCCAGGGCCAGGGACAACCAATCCAGAACGGTCATGTGTGCGATCTCTCCTTCGAACGGCCTCTGCCGCTTGAGGGAAAGTCTCCGCAAAGGGGGCGTAAAGAAGCGATTCCGGGCCGCGCCGGACGGCATAAAGAAAGCGTAAAGAGTGGCGCGGACAGCGCCTGGGAGAGCAACCGGCCGGGGACTGCGCCACGGCCGGTGACAAGGCGAAGGATCGACGCTAGCCCTGGGCGGCGCGGATCATGTTGCGGGCGATCAGCAGTTGCTGGATCTGCGTGGTGCCCTCGTAGATGCGGAACAGTCGCACGTCGCGATAGAAGCGCTCGATCCCATAGTCGCCGATATAGCCGGCGCCGCCGAAGATCTGCACCGCGCGGTCGGCGACGCGGCCGCACATTTCCGAGGCGAACAGCTTGGCGCAGGACGCCTCGGTACCGACATCGCGGCCTTCGTCGCGCTGCCGCGCGGCGTCGATGACCATGCAGCGCGCCGCGTAGGCTTCGGCCTTGCTGTCGGCGAGCATTGCCTGGATCAACTGGAACTCGGCGATCGGCTGGCCGAACTGCTTGCGTTCCAGGGCATAGCGCAACGCATCCTCGAGCATCCGCTCGGCGACCCCCACGCAGACCGCGGCGATGTGCAGGCGGCCCTTGTCGAGCACCTTCATCGCGGTCTTGAAGCCGACGCCCTCGACCCCGCCGATCAACTGGCTGGCAGGCACCCGGCAGTCGTCGAAGATCACGTCACAGGTATGCGCGCCCTTCTGTCCCATCTTGCGATCCGGCTTGCCCAGGGACAGCCCGGGC
Organism: Pseudomonas sp. YA1; assembly: GCF_058680555.1. Taxonomy (NCBI): domain Bacteria; kingdom Pseudomonadati; phylum Pseudomonadota; class Gammaproteobacteria; order Pseudomonadales; family Pseudomonadaceae; genus Pseudomonas; species Pseudomonas sp. YA1. Next base: position 214,985 of record NZ_JBZWBG010000011.1, on the reverse strand, counting down.
GTACCGCGCTCGACGACGAAAGCGGAGATTCCGCCGGCGCCACGGATCGCCGGGTCGGTGCGTGCCATCACGGTGTAGATGCCGGCCTGCGGGGCGTTGGTGATGAAGCGCTTGGTACCGTTGAGCACGTAGTGCTGGCCGTCACGCACCGCCGTGGTCTTCAGCGAGGCGGCGTCGGAACCGGAGTCCGGTTCGGTGAGGCAGAACGAACTGAGCAGTTCGCCCGACGCCAGGCGCGGCAGGTAGCGCCGCTTCTGTTCTTCGGTGCCGTCGATGACGATGCCCTGGGAGCCGATGCCATTGTTGGTGCCCAGCAGCGAACGGAACGCCGGCGAGGTCCGCCCCAGTTCGAAGGCGATGCTCACCTCTTCCTCCATGGTCACCCCGAGGCCGCCGTAGGCCTCCGGGATCGACAGGCCGAACAGGCCCATCTCGCGCATGCGGGCGATGATCGCCTCGGGGATGCGGTCGGTTTCCGCCACCTCCTGCTCATGAGGCACCAGGCTTTCGCGGACGAACTGGCGGATGCTGTCCAGCAGCAGGTTCAGGGTTTCCGGATCACGAATCATGCTCACTCCAATAGGCCCTTAGGCCGGTTGCCATGATTCCGTCACCGGCCTCGGTCAGCGGGTGGCGGCCTCGATGTTGTGGACCATGTGCAGCAGGCGCGGGCCGATGTCGTCCTCCAGTTTCTCGCGCTTGAGGTGGAAACTCGGCCCGCCGCAGTTGAACGCCAGCAGCCCATGGCTCTCGTGGTGCAAGGCCACGCCCACCGCGTTGACGTCGCGTTGCCACTCGCCGAGCGACAGGCAGAAGCCGTAGTCGGCATAGTCGCGGAAGGCCCGCTCCAGCCCCTTGCGCACTTCCGGCCAGTCTTCCGGGTGGCGCTTGCGGATGTGCCCGAGGATGAACTCCCGCTCGTCCTCCGGCATCGCCGCCAGGCAGGCCCGACCGATCGCGCTGCGGTGCAGCGAGAGGTGGCTGCCGACCTGGCGACGCATGGTCAGGTTGGCCTCGCCATGCACCACGTCGAGGTAGACCATGCTCAGCCGGTCGCGGGCCGCCATGGCCACCGCGGCCTTGGCGTAGCCGGCCATCTCTTCCATCAACGGGCGGGCGAGCGCGCGAATCGACAGGTTCGAGAGCATCGCGTAGCCGAACGACATCACGCCCACTTCCAACTGGTACTTGCCGCTATGCGGCAGGTGACGCAGATAGCCCAGCCGGGTCAGGGTGTGGGTCAGACGCGACACCGTCGGCTTCGGCAGGCCGGTCTTCTTCGCCAGTTCCTGGTTGCCCAGCAGGCTTTCCCGTGGCGTGAAACAGCGCAGCAATTCCAACCCGCGGGCCAGCGCGGTGACGAACTGGCGGTCCTTGAGTTCCTCGTCTTTCTCCTGCATCGGGTCGATCAGCACAGCTTCGAAGGCGGACACTTCCGCTTCCGTACTGGCACCTTCCGCCGGACTCCGGCGCTCGTCGTTGCCGCGCATAGTAGGGACCTTTTTTTCAAAAAATCAATAAAACAAAATCATATTTCGCATAGCGAAACTAATAGAAGAACCCATGAACTTTCAACAACGAAAATAAAATCCTTTTAAAACAGTAAATTGTATAAGTAGATCGTCCGAAATCCGACGCGAGTATTTACAACGCCACGGCTGGCGCTGATTATTTTCGATAAATCATGAAACTATATTTCGCATAGCGAAATATCAATTCATCGGAGCTTCCATGTCCGCCGATCCTTCGCCCGTGGTTCTGCTCGAATTTCCCGCAGCCGATATCGCCCTGCTTCGCCTCAATCGTCCGCAAGCCAGGAACGCGCTGAACGACGAAGTGCGCCAGCGCCTCGCCAGCCACTTCCAGACGCTCGGCGCGGATCCGGCGATCCGCGTCATCGTGCTCACTGGCGACTCGCGCTGCTTTGCAGCTGGCGCCGATCTCCGCGATCTCTCGACGAGCACGGCGATCGGCCTGTACGGCCGCCACAGCGAGCGCTACTGGGAAGCCATCGCGCGCTGCCCGAAGCCGGTGATCGCCGCGGTCAACGGCTTCGCCCTGGGCGGAGGCTGCGAACTGGCGATGCATTGCGACCTGATCGTCGCCGGCGAGTCGGCACAGTTCGCCCAGCCGGAGATCAAGGTCGGGGTGATGCCGGGTGCCGGCGGCACCCAGCGCCTGGTACGGGCGGTGGGCAAGTTCCAGGCGCTGCGCATGCTGTTCACCGGCTGCCTGGTGAAGGCTCCGCAAGCGCTGGCCATGGGCCTGGTCAGCGAAGTGGTGGCGGACGAGTCGACGCTGGCGCGCGCCCTGGAACTGGCCACGGAGATCGCCCGCCTGCCCCCTCTGGCGCTGGCGCAGATCAAGGAGGTGGTCCTGGCCGGTGCCGACCTGCCGCTGGACAGTGCCCTGGCCCTGGAACGCAAGGCGTTCCAGTTGCTGTTCGACTCGCAGGACCAGAAGGAAGGCATGCACGCCTTCCTGGAGAAACGCCCGCCGAACTACCAGGGGAAATAGACGATGCCCGATATTCGTTGTATCGCCGTGGTCGGTACCGGTGCGATGGGCACCGGGATCGCCCAGATCGCCGCCCAGGCCGGCCTGACTGTGTGGCTGTTCGACAGCCGCGCCGAGGCCGCCGCCGAGGCACGCCAGCGCCTGCGGCAAACCTTCGAGAGTCTATGCGGCAAAGGCAAGCTGAGCGCCGCCGACGCCGAGGCCGCGCAAAACCGGCTGCGGGTGGCGGAACGCCTGGAACAACTGGGCGACTGCGAACTGGTGGTGGAGGCCATCGTCGAGCGCCTGGAGGCCAAGCAGGAATTGCTGCGCCGGCTGGAAGCCATAGTCGCGCCGGAGACCATCCTCGCCAGCAATACCTCGTCGTTGTCGATCACCGCCATCGCCGCCGCCTGCGAGCGGCCGCAGCGGGTCGCCGGCTTTCACTTCTTCAACCCGGTGCCGCTGATGCGCGTGGTCGAGGTGGTAGACGGCCTGGCCAGCGCTCCGGAAGTCGGCGACGCCCTGCTCGCCCTCGCCGCGCGCCTGGGCCACCGCGGTGTACGGACCAAGGACAGCCCCGGCTTCATCGTCAACCATGCCGGCCGCGCCTATGGCACCGAGGCCCTGCGCATCCTCGGCGAAGGCGTCGCCGAATGCGCCGAGATTGACCGTGTGCTGCGCGAGTGCGCCGGCTTCCGCATGGGGCCGTTCGAACTGCTCGATCTCACCGGCCTCGACGTGTCGCACCCGGTAATGGAATCGATCTACCAGCAGTACTACCAGGAACCGCGCTACCGCCCGCACCCGCTGACCCGCCAGTTGCTCGCCGCCGGCCGTCTCGGGCGCAAGAGCGGCCAGGGCTTCTATCGCTACGTCGACGGCCAGCCGCAGGACAAGCCCGGTCCGCAACCGGTGCCGCAGGCCGCCATCCGGCCCCCGGTGTGGCTGGGCTGCGAAAACGAGGACGACCGCCGCACGCTCGCCGAACTGCTGCATCGCCTCGGCGTCGAGCCGGAAACCGGCGAACGCCCTTCCGCCGCAGCACTCTGCCTGCTGGCCGCCTGGGGCGAGGACCTGAGCAGCGCCGTGCAGCGCTTCGCCTGTCCCGCCGAGCGCAGCGTCGGCATCGACCTGCTCTGCGACCTCGAGCGCCGGCGCTGCCTGATGCTCTCGCCGCTGACTACCCCGGCCATGCGCGACGCCGCCCACGCGCTACTGGCTGGCGACGGCGCCGGGGTCACGATGCTGCGCGACAGTCCCGGCTTCGTCGTCCAGCGGGTACTGGCGATGATCGTCAACCTCGCCTGCGACATCGCCCAGCAGGGCATTGCCAGCGTCGAGGATATCGACCAGGCGGTGCACCTCGGCCTCGGCTATCCCCACGGCCCGCTGGAATGGGGCGACCGCCTCGGCCCGCGGCGCCTGCTGAGCATTCTCCAGCGCCTGCAGGCGCTTACCGGTGACCCGCGCTACCGGCCCAGTCCCTGGCTGCGCCGACGAGCGCAACTGGGCATGTCCCTGCGCGCCGGCGAAACCGCCGCCGTAGGCTGACGCATCGGCGACCTGGCGACGCAGCGCCATGCGTCTCGCCGCCAGGCCAACGCTTTTTCCCCGAGCGACGCTTTCCGGGCTTGCAGCTGCCGAGGTATCCTGCGCGCAAATTCATCCGATGATTGGATGTTTCTTCCGTGACCATTCCCCTCAAGCGCTCCCTGGTGGACATCGCCCTGGAGCAGATCCGCCAGCGCATCGACGCCGGCCATTGGCCGCTCGGCCAGCGCCTGCCGCCGGAGCCGGAACTCGCCGAGCTGCTCGGCATGAGCCGCAACACCGTGCGCGAAGCGGTGCGCGTGCTGACCTTCTCCGGCGTGCTGGAAGTCCGCCAGGGCGACGGCACCTACGTGCGCGCCTGCGCCGATCCGCTGGAAACCATGCTGGTGCTGGCGCGCAGCGCGGTGCAGCACTCCCTGGAGGCACGCGGGATGATCGAGATCGAGGCGGCGCGCCTGGCTGCCGTTCGCCGCGACGACAGCGACCTGAGCGCATTGCGCGAGTATCTCGACGCATCGCGCCAGCGCTACGGCAGCGACGACCTGCAGGACTACATCGAGCACGACGTCCGCTTCCACCAACGGATGGTCGATGCCGCCCACAATCCGGTGCTCAGCGAACTCTACCGCTACTTCTCGCAGGTCATCCGGACCTCGCTGGAACGCACCATGGCCGACCCACAAAGGGCCCAGCCCTGCTTCGAGCTGCACCAGCAACTGCTCGACGCCATAGAACGCGGAGACCCGGACGCTGCCGCCGCGGCCAACCGCGCACTGCTGATCTGAACCCGGGACAGACCCATGACTCACGCCTTGAATGCCCGGCCGGGAGCGCACCCCGGCCATCCTCCGGAAGAACTGTTGATCGATGCCGAAGTCGACGACGAACCAGCCCCGCCGGCGCCGCCGCTACGCCCCTGGCTGCTCCTGCTGGGCCTGGTGCTGGTGGCGCTGAACCTGCGCCCGGCGCTGTCCAGCCTCGCCCCCCTGCTCAACCAGGTACGCGACGATACCGGCCTCTCGGCCGCCGCCGCCGGCCTGCTGACCACCGCGCCGGTACTCTGCCTGGGGTTGTTCGCGCCGCTCGCGCCGCGCCTGGCCCGGCGTATCGGCGCCGAACGCAGCGTGCTGCTGATCCTCTTCTGCCTGGCCGGCGGCATCGTCCTGCGCAGCCTGTTCCCGGTGTTCGGCCTGTTCGCCGGCAGCGTCCTGGCCGGCGCCAGCATCGGCATCATCGGCGTGCTCCTGCCGGGCATCGTCAAACGCGACTTCCCGCGCCAGGCCGGGGTGATGACCGGGGTCTACACCATGGCCCTGTGCCTGGGGGCCGCGCTCGCCGCCGGCGCCACCGCGCCGCTGGAGAAGCTCTTCGGCAACTGGGAACTGGCGCTGGCGTTCTGGTCGCTGCCGGCGATCCTCGCCGCCGCCTTCTGGCTGCCGCAGACCCGCCAGGGCCAGCACGCCCATCGCCAGGCCTTCCGTGTCGTCGGCCTGTGGCGCGACCCGCTGGCCTGGCAGGTCACGCTGTACATGGGCCTGCAATCGTCCCTGGCCTACATCGTCTTCGGTTGGCTGCCGTCGATCCTGATCGACCGCGGCATGACTGCGGTGGAAGCCGGCCTGGTGCTGTCCGGCTCGGTGATGCTGCAACTGATCACCGCCCTGCTCGCGCCCTGGCTCGCCGCTCGCGCCAGGGACCAGCGCCTGGCGGTGGTGCTGGTGATGGCTACCACCCTCGCCGGCCTGCTCGGCTTCCTCTATGCGCCGCTGCCGACCATCTGGGGCTGGGCGGTCCTGCTCGGCCTCGGCCAGGGCGGCACCTTCAGCATCGCCCTGGCGCTGATCGTCCTGCGCTCGCGCGACGCCCACGTCGCCTCGCATCTGTCGGGCATGGCCCAGGGCGTCGGCTACACCCTGGCGGCCATGGGACCGTTCATGGTCGGCGTGGTCCACGACCTGACCGGCGGCTGGAACGCGGTCGGCTATATCTTCATCGGCGTCGCCATCGCCGCTACCCTGTTCGGCCTCGGCGCCGGGCGCAGCCAGTACGTGGCGGCCCGCAGCGAACACCTGTAGCCCCGCAGACGCAAAAAGCCCCGCATCGCGGGGCTTTTTCTCCTTCGTCACTCAGGCATCCGGGCCGCGCCCTTCGCCGGGCGGCGTCCGCGGCGTGCTGGCGATCCAGTCGCTGAGCAGGTTGTAGGCCACTGCCAGCAGGATCGGGCCGAGGAACAGGCCCATGAAGCCGAACGCCAGCAGGCCGCCGAACACCCCGAGCAGCACCACCACCAGCGGCAGGTTGCCGCCACGGCTGATCAGGTAGGGTTTGAGGATGTTGTCCACCCCGCTGATGATGAAGAAGCCCCACAGGCCGAGGAACACCCCGTGGCCATAGTCGCCCTTGAAGAACAGCCAGGCGGTGGCCGGGCCCCAGACCAGCGGCGGGACCATCAGCAGGCTGCAGGCGAAGGTCAGCAGGCCGAGCAGCATGGCTCCCGGTACGCCGGCGATCGTGAAGCCGATCCAGGCCAGCAGGGCTTGCGCCGCGGCGGTGCCGATCACCCCGTTGACCACCCGCTGTACGGTGCCGGCGACAAGGTCGCGATAGTGCTCCGCGCGGTTGCCGATCAGGCGTTCCAGGGCACGGTGGACGATGGACTCCAGGCGCGGCCCGTCGCGGTAGAAGAAGAAGATCAGGATCAGACTGAGGACCAGTTCCAGGATCCCTCCACCGATCTTCGCGCTGCGCGCCAGCAGCCAGTTGCCGACCTCGCCGACATAGGGCTTGAGCACGTAGAAGAACGCCACGCCCTGTTGGTCGATGGAGTTCCACCAGCCGATCAGGCGGTCGCCGATCAGCGGAACGCCGGCCATCCACGAAGGCGGCGGCGGCAGGCCCTCGACCTGGAGATTCTTCAATAGCTCCATCAGCGAACGAACGTTGTCCGCCAGGCCGAAGCCGAGCCAGATCAGCGGCAACGCCACCAGGACGATCCAGCCCAGGGTCAGCAGGCCCGCCGCCAGCGACTCGCGGCCACCGAGCAGGCGCGTGAGCATACGCATCAGCGGCCAACTGGCGAAAGCCAGCACCGCGGCCCAGAACAGCGCCGACCAGAATGGCGCCAGCACCCAGAGACTGGCACCGAGCAGGCCGAACAACAGCACGCGAAGCAACAGCCGATCGTTATCGAACATCAAGGCAGGCCTTCCTCAAAGGGGGATACACCGATAGACAGCGCTCGGCGTGCGCCGTTTCCAGCCGGAGCGTGGGGCGCGGGGGAAAGGCAGTCTACTCTGGCGGGCGGCCTTGCCGAAGGCATTTTCGCCATCGCCCGGGCCCGCAGGCCCGGGCGAACGCGTTCAACGCAGCCAGTTGAGGTGCAGGCCCTCGACCTCCGACTGGCCCAGCTCCATGCGGCTGTTCAGCACGCCCTGCCCGCGCAGGGCGTCGCGCCACTCCTGGGCGTGCTTGCCGGACAGCTCGACCCGCACCCCGGTATCCAGGCGCAGGGTCCGCACCAGCAACTCCAGCCAGGAGCCGGCCGGCTCCGCCGGCACATGGCTGAGGGTCAGTTCGCCGTTGGCCTTGAGCAGGCGCAGCAGGGTCGCCGGGCTCGGCAGCAGTTCCCCCAGCGGCGCATCGGCCTTGAGTTCCTCGGCCTGCAGGTAGGCGCGGCGATTGCCGCGGGTGATCGAGTAGACCGCCACCAGGCTGTTCTCCTGTGGCGCCGCCAGGCGCACCAGCAGGTAGGCCTGCTGCTCGTCCGGGCCGTACAGCTTGGCATTGCCGAACACGGCGTTGGCCAGCAGGCTGCTGGAGCCGCAGTCGCGCCGCTCGCACCAGAACAACGGCGTGGCGTCGGCCTTGAGCAGCGCAGTGCGCGCCGCGGCGAACGCCTCCTGGCTGCTGTGCTCGGGCGGCAAGCGGTAGGTCAGCGCGGTCAGCTCGCCTTCGGCGCGCACCTCGCCCTCCATGCGCAGGCGACCGCTGATGCGGCTGATCGCCCCTAGCGGGTAGATCCGCTCCTCGCTCGGCGCCTGGCGGAAGTCGACGATCTCGGCGCGCGGGAAGCGCGGCAGGACGTCCAGGTCATGGCTGCCGGGAAGGTCGGCGGCCAGCGCCGAAAAGCTGAAAACGCCCAGGGATAGCAACAGGAACCCTCGCATACCGGCCCTCAACGGGTCAGCATCGACTGGGCGGTACGGATGGCGTCGTCGCCCTCCTTCTCCCGCCGCGGCACCAGCAGTCCGCGCTGCACCGCGGGACGCGCCTCGATGGCGGCGATCCAGCGCTGCAGGTTGTCCAGCCCGTCGACGGCGACACCGGACCAGTCGTGGATGCGCACCCAGGGATAGGTGGCGATGTCGGCAATGCTGTAGTCGCCGGCGAGGTACTCGGCCTCGCCCAGGCGACCGTCGAGAACTTCGTAGAGGCGCCGGGTCTCATGCTGGTAGCGGTCGATGGCGCCCTGCAACTTCTCCGGGAAATAACGGAAGAACACGTTGGCCTGCCCCTGCATCGGGCCGACCCCGCCCATCTGGAACATCAGCCACTGGATCACCCGCGAGCGACCCTTGACGTCGGCGGGCATCAGTTGCCCGGTCTTCTCGGCGAGGTAGATGAGGATCGCGCCCGACTCGAAGACGGCGAAGTCGTCGTTGTCGCGGTCGACGATGGCCGGGATGCGGCCGTTGGGATTGATCCTGAGGAATTCCGGAGCCTTCTGCTCCTTCTTGTCGAACGACAGCGCGTGCACCCTGTAGGGCAGGCCCATTTCCTCGAGGGCGATGGAAACCTTGTGGCCGTTCGGCGTGGCGGCGGTGTAGAGATCGATCATGCGGTGACTCTCCGTAACGATCCGTCCAGCCTTACGGCTGGACCCGGAATAGTCAAGGAAACAACGGCAAGCCGGTGTTTCAGCGCGCGAAGAAGGCCGCGAAGACCCTGGCCACCGCCTGCGCCCCGGCCTCATCGTCCAGATGCAGGTGATGCCCGCCCGGCAGGTGGTGCCGCTCGAACGGCAGGGTCTCCAGCAGCGCCCGCATGCGCGGCTCCACCGCCAGCATGCCCTGTTCGGCCAGTACCAGGCTGACCGGGCATTCCACGCTGCGCACGAAGTTCAGCGCGTGGGCCTGGGTCAGGCGCAGCGGCGACGGTAGGGTCAGGCGCGCGTCGGTGCGCCAGGTATAGCCACTGGGCACCGGTTCCAGGCCGCGCTGGGCGAGCAGTTCGGCGGCCTCCCGGGAGATCTCGCCGACCCCGCGCATCCGCGCTTCCACGGCTTTTTCCAGCTCGGCATAGACCGGCTTGCGCTTGTGGCGTAGCGCCAGTTGCGCCTTCAGCGCTTCGCCGAGCTTCTGCGGCGCCTTGTCGGCTTCGCCAGTGTAGGGAATCAGGCCATCGATCAACGCCAGCCGCTCGATGCGCTCGGGCAAGGCCCCGGCGAGCAGCACCGAGACGATGGCGCCCATCGAGTGCCCCAACAGGGAAAACCGCTCCCAGCCCAGTTGCTCGGCCACCATCAGCACGTCCAGCGCGTAGTCCCAGAGCAGGTAGCTGGCACCCTCGGCACGATGCGCGGAATGCCCGTGGCCGGCGAAGTCAAGGGCGACGATACGCAGCCCGGCGAGCTTCGGCGCCAGGCGCGAGAAGCTCATGGCGTTGTCCAGCCAGCCATGCAGGGCGATCACCGGCTTGCCGTCCGGCGGACCGAACAGATGCGCGGCCAGTTCGATGTGCGGCAGGCTGATGCGTACTTCCTCGACCTGCAGGCTCATGCCGAACGCTCCTCGGTCGCCCGCGACCAGCGATCGAACACGCCTTTCAGCAGTTCGGCGGTTTCCCGCGGGCGCTCCAGCGGGAACATGTGGCCGCCGGGCAGCGACATGAACTCGCCGCGCGGCATCGCCCGGATCAGCCGGGTGTGGTGCGGCAACACCACCTTGCTGTGCCGCCCGCGCACCATCGCCAGCGGCACCTGCAACTGCCGCGCACGCCCCGGACTGCTGTGCGGCACGCTGCGGTAGATGCTGATCTCGGTGGCCGGATCGAAGCGCAGGCGCAGGCCGGAACCGCCGCCGCTGTCGGCCAGCCCGTGGCGTACGTAGGCCTCCAGGCAATCGGGGTCGAAACGGCGGAACAGCGCCTTGCCGGAGAAGTAGGCCCGCGCCTCTTCCAGGTCGGGGAACGCCTCGCGACGCCCCAGGGTGCGCCCGGCCGGAGTGATCCGGTCGATGAAGCCGAAGCGCTTGGCGGCACGGATCACCAGGCGGTCGGCGAGGGTCAGCACCGGCGAATCGAGCATCACCACGCCGCGGTAGAGTTCCGGCCGGCGCAGCGCCGCGTGGTAGTGCAGCACGCCGCCGAGGGAATGGCCGACGCCCCAGACCGGCTGTTCCAGGCTGGCGAGGTGGTGCAGCAGTTCGTCCACCAGGTTGTCCCAGTTGTCGTTCACCGGGAAACGCGGGTCGTGCCCGTGCATTTCCAGGTGATCCACCCGGTACTCCGGCGCCAACGCCTCGAACAGCTTGGCGTAGGTAGCCGACGGGAAGCCGTTGGCGTGGGCGAAGAAAACCGATTGCGACATGCGCGACGTCTCGACAGGGCTGATGCCAGGGATTCTCCGGCAGCCTCGCCGAGGCGGCAATGGCTTTGCCGGCTGCCTTGCACGGCGAAGCGGCCAAAACCTCAGGCAGAGCGGACGAGATGCTCGAGGATCGCCGCCGCCACCAGCAGGAACACCACCCCGCAGGCCGCGTCCAGCCAGGGCACCGCGCGCAACAGGCGGGCCTGCAGGGCCGGGCGGGTAAGGGTCAGGCTGAGCAGGCCGAACCAGCAGGCGCCCATGCCGAACAGCAGCGCCGCCACCGCCAGCTTGCCGCCGAGCGACATCTGCGCGGGAATCAGGCTGCCGAGCAAGGCGATGAAGAACACCAGCGCCTTGGGATTGAACAGATTGGTCGCCAACCCGCGCAGCCAGGGCCCCAGGGGCGACGGCGGCAGCGCCCCGTCGAGCCGGCCCGGCTGGCCGTCGCCGCGCCGCAGCCAGGCGCGCAGCGCGCCGACGCCGAGCCAGGCCAGGTACAGCGCGCCGAGCGCCTGCAGGATGGCGAACAGCACAGGCGTACGGCTGAGCAGCAGCGACACGCCGGTCAGCACCAGGGTGGTATGCAGGAGAATCCCGCAGGCCAGCCCCAGCGCGCTGGCCAGGCCGGCCCGCCGCCCCTGGTGCAGGGACGTGCGCACCACCAGGGCGACATCGGGACCGGGGCTGACCAGGGCGACGGCGAACACCGCCGCCAGGGTCAGCAAGACAGACAATTCCTGCATGGCTACTCCACGAAAAAGGGATCGGAAAGGAAAACGCGATTCAGCGCTGGCGCAGGCGCGCCGGCGGTAACCCGTAGGTGCGACGGAACAGACGGCTGAAGTGCGCCTGGTCGTAGAAACCGAACTGCTGGGCCACCTGGCTCAACGGCTGCTCGCCGCGCAGTACCAGCGGCAAGGCGCGCTCCAGACGCAGTTGGGTCAGCCACTGGTGGGGCGGCAGGCCACAGTGACGGCGGAAGCGCCGCAGCGCCTGCCAGGGGCTCAGGCCGCAGAAGGCGGCCAGTTCCTCCAGGCTCGGCGGGTATTCCAGGCGCGACTCCAGCCAGTCGCGCAGCCGCGTCCAGTCGCGCCGGCCGAAGCCTTGCCGGTCACCCTCCTCCAGGCGCAGGCTGCTGCCCAGGCTGAGCAGGCAGGCCAGCGCCTGCCAGAGATGCTCTTCCAGGGCCAGACGGTTCTCCAGCGCCGCCGCGCCGCCGAGCATGCCCAGGTGCAACTGACGCAGGCGCTGCTGCAGACGCTCGTCGCGGACCAGGCTGCTGGTCAGGCGCGGCGCCCCCCGGCGGCCGTCGCTGAAGTCGCGGCTGGCGCGCTCCAGCCAGTCGGCATCGAGCGCCAGGACGCGGATACGGTAGCCCTCCTCGCCGGCGCTGCTGCCGTCGTGGATGCTTTCCGGCGCCATCAGCAACGCGTCGCCGGCCCCGGCCAGGCGCCGTTCGCCGCCGGCGGCATAGCGATGCCGGCCCTGCAGCAGCAAGCCGATGTGGTACTCCAGGTGGAAGTGCCGGGGAAAGGAAAAGCGGTTGTGCTCGGCGTCGATCAGGCGTACGCCGGGAATCCCGCTGCTGAGATGGGTGATCTGCTCCATCCCGCTACTCTACCGCCAGCGGGACGGAACGATCTTGGACAAAATTGCGGACCGCGCTCAGCCCGCCCTGCCCGCCAGCGGCACCACCGCCATGGTCAGGCGGGCGATGCAGCTCGGCTTGCCGTCGTCGCCACTGAGGCGGATGTCCCAGACATGGGTGGTACGCCCCAGGTGGATCGCCCTGGCCACCGCAGTGACCCGGCCGCTGCGCAGGCCGCGCAGGTGGTTGGCGTTCACTTCCAGGCCGACGCAGTAGTACTGACTGGTGTCGACGCACAGGTAGCTGGCCATCGAGCCCAGGCTTTCCGCGAGGACCACCGAGGCGCCGCCATGCAGCAGGCCGAACGGCTGGTGGGTACGCGAGTCGACCGGCATGCTGGCGGTCAGCGACTCGTCGTCGAAGGCTTCGAAGCGGATGCCAAGCAGGTCGCCGATGCTGTTCTTCTGCGAGGCGTTCAGTTGCTCCAGGTCGGGCGTTTGTCGCCAGAGGCTCATGGGAATTCCTTGCGCAAGGGGGAAGCCCGGAAGGGCTTCCCGTCGGTGGGAGTCATTCGTGCCAGAGCACAGCCTCGCGGCGTTCCACCCATTCGTGGAAGCGCGAGCCATAGGCACCTTCCACCATATTGCGCTTGATCTTCAAGGTCGGCGTGAGGAAACCGTTGTCCACCGCCCAGGTTTCCTGCACCAGGACCAGGCCGACCAGGCGCTCGTGCTTGTCGAGCGCACCGTTGACCTGTTCCAGGTGCGCCCGCAGGCTGCTTTCCAGCGCCCCGCGGGTACCATTGAGGGCCTCCCGGCGACCGACCTCGGAGAGCACGCAGAGCCCCAGCGGCGCGCTGAGGCCCTCGCCGACCACGCAGACCTGCTCGATGCGATCGTGCACCGCCAGGCGGTTCTCGATCGGCGCCGGCGCCACGTACTTGCCCTTGCTGGTCTTGAAGATTTCCTTCATCCGCCCGGTCAGGCGCAGGTTGCCGTCGGCGTCCTGCTCGCCCTTGTCGCCGGTGCGCAGGAAACCGTCGGCGGTGAGCACCTCGGCAGTCTTCTCCGGCTCCTTGTAGTAGCCGACCATGGTCGCGCCGCTACGCACCTGCACCTCGCCCTCGTCGCTGATGCGTACCTCGACGCCGGGGCTGTTCTGGCCGATCCAGCCGGTCTTCTGCCTTCCGGGCCGGCAGACGTGGGAGTAGCCGCTGTTTTCGGTCATCCCGTAGACCTCGAGCACGTCCAGGCCCAGGCGGCGATACCAGAGCAGCAGCGCCTCGGGTACCGGCGCCGCGCCGCAGAGCGCGTAGCGCACCGCGTCCAGGCCTAGCCCGGCGAGCACCTTGCGACCGACGATGCGGCCGAGGATCGGCAGCTTCAGCAGGCGGTCGAGCTTCTGCGCCGGCATCTTCGAATACACCCCCATCTGGAACTTGGTCCAGATGCGCGGCACGCCGAACAGCAGGGTCGGCCGCGCACGCTTCATGTCCTCGACGAAGGTGTCCAGGCTTTCGGCGAAGAACACCGTGGTTCCCCCGTAGAGCGACCCCATCTCGACGAACATCCGCTCCGCCACGTGGCACAGCGGCAGGTAGGAGAGCATCCGGTCGTCTTCGCGAGTGCCGAACAGTTCCACGCCGCGGCTGGCGGCGAAGGCGAAACTGCTGAAATTGTGCATCACCCCCTTGGGCACGCCGGTGGTTCCAGAGGTGTAGATCAGGGTGGCGAGTTGCTCGGCGGCGGTCGGCGTGTCGCCTTCGAGCGGCGCGCAGGCCTGCAGGTCGCTCCACTGGCGGTCGAAACGCCCTTCCGGGTGCAACGGCATGGCCACGGTCGGTATGCCCTCGGGGACTCCGGGCGCCATCGCCGGCCAATCGTCGAGCTTGCCGACGAAGACCACCGCCGACTCGGAATGCTCCAGCACCTGGCGCGCCGACTCGGCGGTGAGATTGGGATAGAGGGGGACGGAAACGTGCCCGGCCATCCAGATCGCCAGGTCAGTGACGATCCAGTGCGCACAGTTCTTCGAGATGATCGCGATACGGCTGCCGGCGGGGAGATCCAGGCTGCGCAACCAGGCGGCTGCACGCCGCGCCTGGTCGCCCACCTCGCCCCAGCTCAGCTCCTCGACCCGGCCGCCACCGATGGGCTGCACCAGGTAACGCCGTTGCGGATGACGCTTTTCGCGCTCGAAGAAGACTTCGAGCGGCAGACGATTTGCAGTGACCACGTACCGCCTCCGTTGTTGTTGTTCTGGGAGATCGACCAAGCACTTGCTTGGTCGAATATTCCATCACAGCCAACCGCAGGCAAGCCGGGAAATGTTTCGGTTTGTAGTCGTTGCGCCAGGCACTTCCTAGCCGTGCCGCGGGTGATGCAGCGAGACCAGGGTCATCAGCCCGGCGGCGGCGAAGTCGCCTTCCAGCTCGGCCAGCGAGGCAGTGCTCATCGGCAACGGATCACGCCGGTTGCCATGCACCAGCAGACCGCCCAGCGCTCCGACCAGGGGCTGGTGGCTGACCAGCAGGAGATTGCGCTCGCTGCGCTCGTCGAGGAAACCGAGCACCTCGCGCGGATCGTCGTCGGGGGTCAACCAGGGGGCGGTGCCGACCGGCTCGACCAGGCCCAGTGCCTCGCGCACCAGCTCGGCGGTCTGCTGGGCGCGCACGTAGGGGCTGGCGAGAATCCCGTCCAGCGGCAACCCGGCCAGCCGCGCGGCGCTCTGCAGCACTTCCTTGCGTCCATGGGCGGTCAGGCGCCGCTCGGAGTCCCGGCTGGCGTGCGGCTCGGCCTCGCCGTGGCGCAACAGCCAGAGCTTCACAACTTCGGCTCTTCGTCGCGCGCCGGGTGCGCGGCGGGCGGCACGCTGTGGGCGGCCTCGCCCTCGGCGGCGCGGGCGCTCGGCCAGTCGGCGAACGGCCAGGGTTTCTCGTCGCTGTGGAAGGTACCGAAACGGCCGATCTGCGCCAGGTACTGGCTGAGGCTATCGCCGAAAGCCATCAGGCTGCCGTTCGGCGCGCCGTAGATCAGTCGGTAGACCAGCTGGATCACCACCACCGCCCCGAGGAGCAGTTCGGCGACCTGCCAGACCAGGACGAACAGCAGCATCCAGAGGATGCGGATGGCGATCGATTCGCGTGCTTGCGGGTCTGCGGACATGGCGGTCTCCTCGTCAGAAGCCGGTGGTGGGAATGAAATCGACGTCGGTCTTCGGCTCGCCGCGCATCAGCAGCTGGATGACCTGCGCCAGGGTGCGGCCTTCGAAGAGGATCGCATGGAGACCGGCGACCAGCGGCATGTACACCTGCATCTCGTCGGACTTTTCCTTGAGTACCTTGAGAGTGTTCACACCCTCTGCGGTCTCGCCCAGGCGCGATACCGCCTCCTCCAGGCTGAGCCCCTCGCCGAGGGCGTGGCCGACCTGGTAGTTGCGGCTCTTCGGCGAGGAACAGGTGACGATCAGGTCGCCGACGCCGGCGAGGCCGAGAAAGGTCATCGGGTTGGCACCGAGCTTGACGGCGAACCGGGTCATTTCCGCCAGCGCCCGGGTGATCAGCATGCTGCGGGTGTTCTCGCCCATGTCCATCGCCGCGGCCAGGCCGGCCATGATCGCGTAGACGTTCTTCAGCGCACCGCCGAGTTCCACGCCGAAGCGGTCGCGGCTGGCGTAGACGCGGAAGGTGCGACCGTGCAGGGCCGCCTGGACGCGGGCGCACAGCTCGTCGTCCTCGCTGGCGACCACCGTGGCGGTCAGCTCGTGCTCTGCGATCTCGCGCGCCAGGTTCGGGCCGGAAATCACCCCGATGCGGGCTTGCGGGGCGATTTCCTCGAGGATCTCACTCATCAGCTTGAAGGTGTGCGCCTCGATGCCCTTGGTCAGGCTCACCAGCAGCTTGTCCGTCAATGCCGCCTGGTGTGGTTGCAGCACCTTGCGCAGGGCGCTGGAGGGCAAGGCGACGAAGATCAGTTGGCAATCGGCCAGGGTGCGCTCCAGGTCGGTGACCGGCTCGACCCCGGGATGCACCTTGACCCCTTTCAGGTAGCGCGGGTTCTCGCGTCGTGTGCGGATCGCCTCGGCCTGCTCCGGGTCGCGCATCCACTGGCGGACCGCCTGGCCGTTCTCGGCCAGCAGGTTGGCGATGGCGGTGCCGAAACTGCCGCCGCCGAGCACGGCAATCGGTTGCTGCTCTGTCATGATTCATCCATTTCTGGCCGCCACGCGGCAATCACGCCATTATACGGTCGGCCAGCCGGTCGACCAGTCTTGACGCTGGCGCTGGCAAAAGCCCGCGCCTCGTTTACCATGCCCGGGCCAGACAATACCTATCGAGAACAAGGTCGTTCCGTGCCCATCGCTTCGCGTGCTCCCGTCTCCCTGACCCTGCTGGCCCTGCTGTTCGGCAGCAAGCTCGCGGCCGCCGACCTGTTCAACGATCCCAGCGGCGTTCCCGAAGTATTGACCGCGACACGCCTGAAACAATCCCCGGCGGAAGTTCCCGGCAGCATCAGCGTGCTCGACCGCGAGCTGATCGTCGCCAGCGGCGCCCGCGACATTCCCGAACTGATGCGCCTGGTCCCGGGCATGATGGTCGGCTACCTGTCCGGCAACCAGCCCACGGTCAACTACCACGGCACCAGCATGTCGGGGGCGCGGCGCCTGCAAGTACTGATCGACGGTCGCTCGGTGTACCGCCCGGGCCTCGCCAGCGTCGACTGGAGCGACCTGCCGCTGGCCCTCGAGGATGTCGAGCGGATCGAAGTGTTCCGCGGGCCGAATACCGTCAGCTACGGCGCCAACGCATTGATGGGGGTGATCAACATCATCACCCGCGCCCCCGGCGAGTCGCCCGGCACGCGCCTGAAATACACCGCAGGCCAGCGCGGCATCCGCGACTGGTACGCCAGCCAGAGCATCGCCCTGGAAGACAGCGACTTCCGCCTGTCGCTGTCCGGCCAGGAAGACGACGGCTTCGACCACGACCACGACGGTCACGCCCTGCGCGACGGCCGCCGGCTCAGCCGCCTCAACCTCAACGCCAGCCACAGCCTGGCGCCGAACCAGAGCCTGGAGTGGCAACTGGCGGCCAAGGAAGGCTCGAACCAGCACCCCTACGCCTACCGCTCGCCGTTTCCCCAGGTTCCCGACGACGTCGACAACTCCGATACGCTCGCCCACGACTATGCCGGTTCGCTGCGCTGGAACGTCGACCTCGACCCACGCCACAGCTTCTATATACAAGGCTACGCGCAGCACTGGGAACGCCGGCAGGAGTGGAACGCCTGCGAGGCGGGCATCGCCTTCAGCCCGCAACTGGCGCAACTCTGGGAACTGAACCCAGACTACCTGCGCAGGTTCGCCGACGACCCTACCCGGCTGCCGCCCGGCAGCGCCCAGGAGCTGCAACTGGCGACCCAGGTCCTCGACCAGCTACGCAACGGCGGACTGCGCCCGGTCTGCGGACGGGTCGACCGCAACATCCGGGAAAGCCGCTACGACCTGGAGATGCAGGACACCCTCAGCCTGGGCGACAACCTGCGCCTGCTGAACGGCCTGAGCTACCGCTACGACCAGGCAAACTCCGAGACCTTCTACGGCGGCAGGGTCAGCAGCCAGATCTGGCGGCTGTTCAGCCAACTGGAGTGGCATGCCGGCGAACACTGGCTGCTGCAGGGCGGCGGGATGCTCGAAGACGTCGAGGGCTCCGGCAGCTCGTTCAGCCCGCGGCTGGCGGTGAACTACCTGTTCAACCCCCAGCACAGCCTGCGCGCGGTCTATTCGGAGGCGGTGCGGTCGCCGGGCATGTACGAAAACGACGTCGACTGGCGCTACCGGGTCCGCCACCTGACACCGGCGCCCTACGGGCAGAGCGAAGCCTACTACTTCGCCAGCGCCCACGGCCCCGGCGACCTGGGCAAGGAACACACCCGTTCGCGCGAGATCGGCTACAACGGTTTTTTCCGCGAGACCGGGCTGGCCATGGATGTGCGCCTGTTCCACGAGGAAATCACCGGACTGATCAGCGATCCGCTCAGCGTCGTCGACTTCAGCCCGGACAACGGCGATCGCATCCGCTTCTCCGGCGCGGAAGGCCAGCTCGACTGGCGCCTGGGCCTGCGCGACCGCCTGCGCGCCACCTACGCCTATCTCGACTACGACGCCACCAGTCGCTACGACCGGCGCCTGACCGCCCGCCACGGCGGCTCGGCCGGCTGGATGCACGACTGGGGCCAAGGCTGGTCCAGCGCCCTCTTCTATTACGGCGACGATTCGCTCAATGGACATCGTTTCGAACGCGTCGACCTGCGCCTGGCCAAGCGCATTCCCCTGGGCAAGGCCGCCCTGGAACTGGCCGGCGTGCTCCAGCAGCGTCTCGACGACCAACCGCTGACTTTTCCCGACAACCGCTACGACAGCCGCCACCTGCTCTACTTCAGCGCCGAGGTGACGTTCTAGATGCGTCGCTTGCGCCCCGCCCGTCGGGCTTTCCAGGCGCTTCTCGCGCTCGTCTTCTGTTGTCTCCCGCATGTCGGCGAGGCCGCGCAACTGGTCCTGGTCAGCGCCAACCAGGGGGCCGCGGTGAACGCCTTTCGCGACGCTCTGTCGCAGCGACGGCCGCAGGACCAGGTGGAACTGCGCACGCCCGCGGCCCTGGCGGAGGGGATGGTCTTCGCCGACGACACCCGCCTGCTCCTGCTCGGCCCCGAGGCCCTGGCCTGGCGCCTGCGCCAGCACCGGGCGCCACCGACCCTGGCGCTGCTGCTCAACCGGGTCGATGGCCAGCGCCTGCTGCCAGGCGCCAACGGGCATGGCGGACACGGCGTCGGAGGGCTCTGCGTACTCTGGAGCGACCCGCCGGCGGCCCGCCAGCTCCGCCTGGCGCGCCTGATCCTGCCGGGCATCCAGCGCATCGGCGTGCTCTACGGCAAGGACAGCGAATTCCTCCTCGACGAGCTTCGCCGCGAGGCCCGCAGCCAGGGGCTCGAGCTGTTCGTCGCCAGCAGCAGCGGCAACGACGACCCGCGCCCGCTGCAGTTCCTGCTCGGCAATAGTGACCTGCTGCTCGGCATCGACGACAAACAGCTGTACAACTCGCAGAGCATCAAGAGCCTGCTGCTCGGCAGCTACGCCAAGAACCGCGCGCTGCTCGGACCCACCGCAGCCTTCGTCAAGGCCGGCAGCCTGGCGAGCAGCTACAGCGACCAGGAGGACTGGCTGGACACCCTCGACGAACTGCTCGGCCAGGCGCCCAGGCACTGGCCCCTCAGCCTCTATCCAGGGCATTTCAAGGTGCTCGGCAATCGGCAGGTAGCCCGTTCCCTGGGTATCGACCTGGCCAGCGACGCCGACCTCGGCCGGCGCCTCGCCGAAGGAGAAGAACCATGAGCCAGCGCCACGGCTGGGACATCCGTACCCGCATGCTGGCGATCAGCCTGGGCCCGGCGCTGTTGCTGACCCTGCTGCTCACCGCCTACTTCACCTACTCGCGCCTGCAGGACCTGCGCCAGGAACTGACCCATACCGGCCAGTTGATCGCCGACCAGTTGGCGCCGGCCGCCGAATACGGCGTGATCGCCGGCAACACGCCCGTGCTGCAGAAGCTGCTGCAGGCCACCCTCGACACCCCGCATGTGCGCTTCATCGAGGTACGCGACCGCAACGACAGTATCCTGGTGTACGTCGAACAGTTGTCCGGCGCGTTGCAGAACGCCGCGCCGATCGACATCTTCCACTCCACCATCCAGCGCCAGCGCATCGCCCTGGCCAGCGACCCGCTGCTGGACGGCGCCAGCGAAGGCGACGGCCAGTCCGGCGAGGACTACCTCGGCCGGGTGGTGGTCGGCATGTCCAACGACGCCTTCAGCCAGCGGCAACAGGAAATCCTCCTGAAGGCCGCCCTGCTGGCCGCCTTCGCCCTGATCCTCACCTTCCTCGTCGCGCGCCGCCTGGCGCAGCGCCTGTCGGCGCCGATCAGCACCATGGGCCAGGCGGTCGAGGCGATCCAGAGCGGCGACTACAAGACCAGCCTGCCGATCCTCGACGACGGCGAGATCGGCGACCTGGCCCGTCACATCAACAATCTCGCCAGCGGGCTGGACCGCGCGAGCCGGGAACAGGAACAGGCGATCGGCCAATTGATCAGCGCCCGCGAGGAAGCGGAGCAGGCGAACCGGGCGAAGTCCGACTTCCTGGCGATGATGAGCCACGAGCTTCGCACCCCGATGAACGGCGTGCTGGGCATGCTGCAACTGCTGGAAACCACCGAGCAGACCCGCGAACAGGCCGAGTACACGGCGCTGGCCACCGAGTCCACCGAACACCTGCTGAAGGTCATCAACGACATTCTCGATTTCTCAAGGATCGAACGCGGCGCGCTGGAACTGGAGTGCATTCCCTTCAACCTGCTGGAACTGGTGCAAGGCTCCGCCCTGGTGTTCCAGCACAGCGCCCAGCAACGCGGACTGGCGCTGGAATTGCAGATCCAGGCCGGCCTGGAGAATATCGAGGTCTGCGGCGATCCGACGCGTATCCGACAGATCCTGGTGAATCTGCTGGGTAATGCGCTGAAATTCACCGAGGAAGGCGCCATCCATCTCAGCCTGGAGTGGCAGGCGCTCGATCACGACGTACTGTGGCTGACCTGCGCGGTGCACGACAGCGGCATCGGCATCTCGCCGGAACGCCTGGAACATATGTTCGACGCCTTCCAGCAGGCGGATTCGTCGATTTCCCGGCGCTACGGCGGCACCGGGCTCGGCCTGGCGATCGCCAGGACCCTGGCGGAACGGATGGGCGGCACCCTGCAGGCAGAGAGCAAGGAAGGCTCGGGATCGACCTTCACCCTGGAGATTCCGCTGCCCTTCCAGCAGTCGCCGGCGCACCGGCAGCAGGCCGCCGGCGACGCCGCCCCGATTGCCGCCGGTCAGGAAATCCTCCTGGTCGAGGACAATCCGGTGAACCAGACAGTCATAGAAGCCATGTTGCGCAGCCTCGGCTATCGCGTCACCCTGGTCGCCGACGGTATCCAGGCGGTGCGCAGCGCCGAGCGCCAGCGCTACGACGCGATCCTGATGGACTGCCGCCTGCCGGTGCTCGACGGCTACTCGGCGACACGGGAAATCAGGGCCCAGGAGAACGGCCGGCGGGTACCGATCATCGCCCTGACCGCCAACGCCCTGCAGGGCGATCGGGAGAACTGCCTGCAGGCGGGAATGAACGATTACCTGGCCAAGCCATTCAAACGGGCGGAATTGCAACGCATACTGCAACGCTGGATCGGCTCGCAGCCGGAACGCCCCGTGACGTCGAACGAAACCGGACGAGGGGAGCCGGAATGATCTACGACAAGGGCGGCAAGCGGACGCGGGAATAAAGTGAACATCTGTTCGCCGGACACTGTGACTTTCACCGCAACGCAACAGTCTATGACTAGGCTGCCGCTGCGACGCCGATACAATAACCCGGCGCGACGGCCGCTGGACGAACCGCCACAACCCTGCAGTTCAGGGATTTTTGAGGAGCTCGCATGACCAAACAACACGCCTTCACCCGAGAAGACCTGCTGCGCTGCAGTCGCGGCGAGCTGTTCGGCCCGGGTAACGCGCAACTTCCCGCCCCCAACATGCTGATGATCGATCGCATCGTTCACATCAGCGATGTCGGCGGCAAGTATGGCAAGGGCGAGCTGGTCGCCGAGCTGGATATCAACCCGGACCTGTGGTTCTTCGCCTGCCACTTCGAAGGCGATCCGGTCATGCCCGGTTGCCTGGGCCTGGATGCCATGTGGCAGCTGGTCGGTTTCTATCTCGGCTGGCAGGGCAACCCCGGCCGCGGCCGCGCCCTGGGTTCGGGCGAAGTGAAGTTCTTCGGTCAGGTTCTGCCGACAGCGAAGAAGGTCACGTATAACATTCATATCAAGCGCACGATCAATCGTTCGCTGGTCCTGGCCATCGCCGACGGCACCGTCAGCGTCGATGGCCGCGAAATCTACAGTGCCGAAGGCCTCCGCGTCGGCCTGTTCACCTCCACTGACAGCTTCTAAGGGTTATCCGCATGCGTCGCGTCGTTATCACCGGTCTGGGCATCGTTTCCTGCCTCGGCAATGACAAAGACACCGTTTCCGCCAACCTCCGTGCGGGTCGGCCCGGCATTCGCTTCAATCCGTCCTACGCCGAGATGGGCCTGCGCAGCCACGTTTCCGGTTCGGTCGACCTGAACCTCGAAGAGCTGATCGATCGCAAGGTCTTCCGCTTCATGGGCGATGCCGCCGCTTACGCCTACCTGGCGATGGAGCAGGCGATCAAGGACTCCGGCCTGACTCCGGAACAGATTTCCAACCCCCGCACCGGCCTGATCGCCGGCTCCGGCGGCGCTTCCACCCTGAACCAGATGGAAGCCATCGATACCCTGCGCGAGAAAGGCGTCAAGCGCATCGGCCCATACCGCGTGACCCGCACCATGGGCAGCACCGTATCGGCCTGCCTGGCCACGCCGTTCCAGATCAAGGGCGTCAACTACTCGATCTCCTCCGCCTGCGCCACCAGCGCGCATTGCATCGGCCAGGCCATGGAACAGATCCAGCTGGGCAAGCAGGACGTGGTCTTCGCCGGCGGCGGCGAAGAGGAACACTGGAGCCAGAGCTGCCTGTTCGACGCCATGGGCGCCCTCTCCACCCAGTACAACGAAACGCCGGAAAAGGCCTCCCGCGCCTACGACGCCAAGCGTGACGGCTTCGTCATCGCCGGCGGCGGCGGCATGGTGGTGGTCGAGGAGCTGGAGCATGCGCTCAAGCGCGGCGCCAAGATCTACGCCGAGATCGTCGGCTACGGCGCCACCTCCGACGGCTACGACATGGTCGCCCCGAGCGGCGAAGGCGCGATCCGCTGCATGCAGCAGGCGCTGGCCACCGTCGACGCGCCGATCGACTACCTGAACACCCACGGCACCTCCACCCCGGTCGGCGACGTCGCCGAGATCCGAGGCGTGCGCGAAGTGTTCGGCGACAAGGCGCCGGCCATCAGCTCGACGAAGAGCCTGTCCGGCCACTCGCTGGGCGCCGCCGGCGTACACGAGGCGATCTATTGCCTGCTGATGATGGAAGGCGGCTTCATCGCCGGCTCCGCCAACATCGACGAACTCGACCCGGAAGTGGCCGACCTGCCGATTCTCCGCGAGACCCGCGAGAACGCCAAGCTCGATACCGTCATGAGCAACAGCTTCGGCTTCGGCGGCACCAACGCCACCCTGGTCCTCAAGCGCTGGCAGGGTTGATTCCCTCCATCGCCGCATGAAGCGCCCTTCGGGGCGCTTTTTTGTACCCAGCGTTTCTTTACCCGAACTGCATGAACGGGCTAAACCTGGCGCCCCGCCTGCCGATAGAACTGATCAGCCCCGTCTCTCTCCTGCCCCCTGGAATCCGCCATCATGTCTTTGCGCAGTATGCCCATCGCGACCCGTGCCGCCCTGAGTTTCGCCCTGATCACCGCTCTGCTGGTCATCACCGGCATCTTTTCCCTGAACCGAATGGGTTCGCTCAACGAAGCCTCTTCGGACATCAGCGACAACTGGCTGCCTAGCGTCCGCGAAAGCGCCGAGTTGAACGTTCTGCTCGCCGAACTGCGGCAGGTGCAACTGGCCCATGTGCTGGCGGCGGACGACAGCAGCAAGCGCTTCCTGGAAAGCCGCATGACGGAAATCGGCAAGGAGCTGACCGATCGCGAGGGCGCCTACCAGCGACTGATCAGTGGTGCCGACGAGCGCTCGATCTACGAGCGCTACCTGGCTACCCGGCAGACGCTCCTGCAAAGCCAGCAGACCCTGGTGCAGATGTCGCGCAGCAAGCCGCTGGAAGAGACCCGCCAGTACACCGAAAGCACCCTGCTCGACCAGTACCGCGCCACCCAGCAGCAACTGCAGGCGCTGATCGACCTCAACGTCAAGGGCGCCAGCCAGGCCAGCCACACGGCCGATGAGGTCTATCACAGCGCCTTCGCCGCAGTGATCGGCGTGCTGCTGGTCGCCGGCCTCGCTACCGTGGTACTGGCCTGGCTGTTCACCCGCAGCATCACCCAACCGCTCGGCGAGGCGCTGCGAGTGGCCGAGGTGATCGCTTCCGGCGACCTCACCAGCCGCATCGATACCTCTGGCCGCGACGAACCGGCCAAGCTGCTGGCCGCTCTCCAGGGCATGCAGGCACAACTGCGCCAGACCATCCAGCAGATCGGCAGCTCGGCGACCCAACTGGCCTCCGCCGCGGAGGAACTCAGCGCCGTCACCGAGCAGGGCAACCGCTCGCTGACCCAGCAGAACGACGAAATCCAGATGGCCGCCACCGCGGTCAACGAGATGACCGCCGCCGTCGAGGAAGTGGCGCGCAACGCCAGCTCCACCTCGGACGCCTCGTCCGCCTCCGAGCAATCGGCGCAGAACGGACGCCAGCGGGTACTGGAGACGGTCCAGGCGATCCGCCTGATGAGCGAAGAAGTGGACAATACCTCGGCGCTGGTCGGCGGCCTGGCGGAAAAGGCCCAGGACATTTCCAAGGTCCTCGACGTGATCCGCGGTATCGCCGAACAGACCAATCTCCTGGCGCTCAACGCGGCCATCGAGGCGGCTCGCGCCGGCGAGCAGGGCCGCGGTTTCGCGGTGGTCGCCGACGAGGTTCGCGCCCTCGCCCATCGCACCCAGGAATCCACCCGCGAGATCGAGCAGATGATCGCCAACATCCAGGAAGGCACCGGCGCCGCGGTCGGCGCCATGGACAGCAGCAGCGTACGCGCCCGCAACATGCTGGAGATCGCCGAAGCCGCCGGCCTGGCGCTGAACGAGATCGCCGAGCGGGTCGGCCAGATCAACGAGCGTACCCTGGTGATCGCCAGCGCCTCCGAGCAGCAGGCCCAGGTGGCCCGCGAGGTCGACCGCAACCTGGTGAACATCCGCGACATCTCGCTGCAGACATCCGCCGGCTCCAACCAGACCGCCGCCGCCAGCCAGGAACTGTCGCAACTGGCCATCGACCTGAACAACATGGTCACCCGCTTCGTCGTCTGACCATGCCGTGCGCCGTCTCACGGCGGCGCACTTGCTGCGGTTGCCCAGCGTGGAGCCCGGGTTTTACCATGAAACCCGATCCTCTCCCCTCCGGAGCCGCCCTGATGGTCAAGCGCACCAGCCACAAGCAAGCCAGTTGTCCAGTCGCCCGCCCGCTGGACGTGATCGGTGATGGCTGGTCGATGCTCATCGTGCGCGATGCCTTCGAAGGACTGACGCGCTTCGGCGAATTCCAGAAGAGCCTCGGCCTGGCCAAGAACATCCTGGCGGCGCGCCTGCGCAACCTGGTGGAGCACGGCGTGATGGTGGCGGTCCCGGCCGAAAGCGGCAGTCACCAGGAATACCGCCTGACTGACAAGGGACGCGCGCTCTTCCCCCTGCTGGTGGCGATTCGGCAGTGGGGCGAGGACTATTTCTTCGCCCCGGACGAATCCCATGTCCGCCTGGTCGAGCGCGACAGCGGCCAGCCGGTGCCGCGCCTGCAGGTACGCGCCGGCGACGGCAGTCCGCTCGCCGCGGAAGATACCCGGGTCAGCAGGGACTGATCGAAGGACGAACAGGCTACCGTCGGCATCCGCGCGCACTCCGCCAAAACGGCGGATAACCGCGGGCGGTTATTCGCCCTGCCGCACGCAGGCAACCCTTGCCCGGGCGCCCCCGCGTTATCCACGCGACACAAGAAAACCAGCGCTTTGCATGGCTCGCGCTCAGCGCACGTCGAAGGATTTCTCCGCCAGCAGGCGATCGCCCTGGAACACCATCAACCGCCATTCGCCCTTCACCACTTCGTGCGGCTCGGTGAATTCGTAGGCCATGACATCGGTCGGCGCGCCCGGCACCAGCTTCTGCACTACTTCGAACTTGTCATGCCGCTGGCCATCCGGAGTGACCACGCCCGGGGTGAGGTAGAGCAGCGTCAAAGGCGTATCGCCTTCCTGCTTGCCGCTGAGTTGATAACGCATGCCGAACTTGGTGCCGAGCTTGGCCGGGACTTCGGTGGTCTGCTGGATGTTCTGCTCGCTACGGGTCAATACCCGTTCGCCGGGCTGGAAATCCTGGTAGCGGCTCTCGAACACGCCATATTCGATGGGGCCGTCGATACGCACCTCGGCCTGCGCCGCCACGGCGACGCCGGCGCCGAGCAGGAAGACGGAACGACTGATGCAAGAACGGATGAAGGACATGACTCACTCCTGGATGGGACAGGCGCGAGCCTATGACGCCGGCATGACAGACTGATGACGAATCCGGGTTATTCGCCTCGCGGATCGGCGGGCTGGCGCGGCAGCACCGCCAGGAAGTTGTCCCGCGCCACCTGGCGAGCGACCTGCTCGGGCAAGGCGTCGAGGAACGGATCGAAGCTCGCCATCAACTCGGGCAGGCTGTCGAACTGGCCGACCACATCGGAACCGAGCATGAAGCGTTGCGGAAACCGCTCGACCAGTGCCAGCCACTGCGGGTCGGGCTTGCCCTGCTCGTCCAGCAGGTACGGGCGCAACACCGACCAGGACAGGTCGATGTAGAGGTTCGGGTAACGCTGCAGCAGACGCCCAAGGGTCGGCAGGAGGAAGTCCAGTTTCTTCTGGTGGCGATGGATTTCCATACTGGTCCCGGCATGGGCCCAGATGAACCGCACATGCGGGTGATTGCGCAGGGGCTCCTCGATTTCCGCCAGGTACAGCGGGTTGCGTTCGCGCTTGGAAGTGACGTTGGCGTGCAGCAACACCGGCAGGTCGAATTCGGCGGCCAGGTGATAGACCCGCGCCAGCGCCTCGTTGTTGGCCCTCGGCACGTCGCCGTAGGTCAGCGCGGTGAGGTCGTCGTGCCGGGTAAAGATCTCGCCGATGCCCTGCCAGAGTCCCGGGTCCAGCTCCAGCATGCGACGGATGTGCGCGTCGGCGTTCTTGTCGGTCGGGTTGAAACCGGTCAGGAACGGATGCACGCGCCGCCGCTGCTCGGCTGGCAGGGATTTCACCGCCGCCGCCACGATCACGTCGGTGGCGCTGTACCAATAGGCTCCGGCATCGTCGCCAGCGTAGTAGCGCGGCCGCTTCGGCTCGTCCTCGTGCCATTTCTTGGCGACCGCGACGCCGCTGAGCATCACATGGTCGACCCGGCCTTTGTCCATCGCCTCCAGCAGGCGCGGCATGCCTTCGCTTTCCTGGAAGAAATCCACATAGTGCACGTGAGCGTCGCTGTAGCGATAATCCCTGGCATGGGTCAAGGATGTCACCAGGGACAGGACGAACAATGTCGAAAACAGGGCACGCGTACGGGGGCCAGCCATGGCATTCCTCCTGATAGGCCTGAGTGAACATAGACCGCTGCCGCTCGGCCAGGGTTCGCCACTACGCTGGCTGGCCCTGCTGCTCGGCCTGCTGACCTGGCATGCCGGGGCTGGCGAACGGCTGATCTATCCGCGCCATTCCGAAGGGCGCAACCCCGAACCCTACGTCGTCGAGCTGCTGCAACTGGCGCTGGCCAGGAGCGGCGGCGACTACCGCCTGGAGCCCAGCGCGCAGCCCATGCCGCAGTCCCGTGCGCAACTGCGCCTGGAGCAGGACGATCCGGGCCTGCAGGTGATGTGGGCGCAGTCCCGCGACGACCTGGAAGAGACCCTGCTGCCGATCCGCATTCCGATCTATCGCGGCCTGATCGGCTGGCGCATTCCCCTGGTCAGCGCCGCCAACAAGGATCTCCTGGCCTCGGTGCGGACCCTCGACGATCTCCGCCGCCTGCGCTTCGGCCAGCGCCAGGACTGGGCCGACACACCGATCCTGCGCGCCAACGGCCTGGAGGTGAAGACCAGCCAGAACTACGAGAGCCTGTTCCGCATGCTCGATGCCGGCCGCTTCGAGGTCTTCCCCCGCGAGGTCGTAGTGATCGACGGAGAACTGGAGGACGCCTCCCGCGCCGGGCTGCACCTGGCGATCGACCAGCACCTGGCCCTGCACTACCCCGCGGCCTTCTATTTCTTCGTTTCGCGTCAACGCCCGGAACTGGCCGAGGCCATTCGCCAGGGCCTGGAGAAGGCGATTGCCGACGGTAGCTTCGAACGGCTGTTCGAGCGACATTTCAAGACGCGGCTGGAAAAGCTTGCCCTTCGGCAGCGGAGAATAATCGAGCTGAAAAACCCCTATCTTCCAGGAAAAACTCCTTTTCAGCGCGAGGCACTCTGGTACCGGCCGTGAGCTAGAATGAGGCCCTCACGCCACCACCGATGCCCAGCATGTCCCGTACCGCCCCGTACCGCCTCGACGACCAGATCGGCTTCATCCTGCGCCAGGCCAACCAGCGCTATGCAGCGTTGTTCGCCAATGGCATCGGCAACGGCCTGACCCCCACCCAGTGGGCCGCCCTGGTCCGCCTCGGCGAGACCGGACCCTGCCCGCAGAACCAGCTCGGCCGGCTCACCGCCATGGACGCCGCGACCATCAAGGGCGTCGTCGAGCGCCTGGACAAACGGGGACTGATCCAGCGCAGCGCCGATCCGGACGACGGCCGGCGCCTGCTGGTCAGCCTCAGTCCTGCCGGACGCGCCGAACTCGAGGCCGGCCTGGCGGCCGCCCGCGAGATCAACCGGCAGGCCTTGGCTCCCCTCTCCCCGCAAGAACAGGAAACCCTGCGCGGGTTGCTCGCTCGCCTGATCTGAGGCCATTGCGGTCTATCCTTTTTTTCCGCGTTACGTCGTCCGGAGCTGCGCCTTTCGTCGTAGCGGCCTGCCATTGACAGTTCGCCGCAGGCGTCCATAACATGTTTGTATACAAACAAATTCCCGCAGAGCCGCACGCTACCAGGCACGGCCGACGGGACATCCGCCTGATGAACAGCCATGCCCCCGGCATGGGGAGAAACCGCCATGAGCGATGCCCTTGCCCTGACCGTCAACGGTCAGTCCCTGCGCCTCGATGTCGCCCCCGATACCCCCCTGCTCTATGTCCTGCGCAACGACCTGCAACTGAACGGTCCCAAGTTCGGCTGCGGCCTCGGCGAGTGCGGCGCCTGCACCGTGCTGATGGATGGCGTCGCCACCCGCTCCTGCATCACCCCGGTGGAGGCCGCCGTGGGCCGCCGGGTAGTTACCCTCGAAGGACTCGGCGATGCCGCCCATCCGCATCCGCTGCAACAGGCCTTCATCGACGAACAGGCCGCCCAATGCGGCTACTGCATCAACGGCATGGTGATGACCGCCAAGGCGTTGCTGGATCGCAACCCGAACCCCAGCGACGGCGAGATCCGCCAGGAATTGGCCTACAACCTGTGTCGCTGCGGCACCCATGTGGAGATTCTCAAGGCCGTGCGGCGTGCCGCCGAGAGCCTGAAGGAGCGTCAGGAGGAGCACCCGGCATGAGCCTGGCCAATCCCTCGCGACGCGGCTTCCTCAAGGCCGGCGGCCTGCTGCTGGTCACCGTCAACCTGCCCGCCCCGCTGCTCGCCCTCGCCGAGCAGGGCGCCACCGACCTGCCGCTGGACCAGGTCGACTCGTTCATCGCCATTGCCGCGGACGGCAAGGTCACCGCCTTCTGCGGCCACGTCGACCTTGGTACCGGCATCCGCACGGCACTGGCGCAGATCGTCGCCGAAGAGTTGGACGTCGCGTTCGAGCAGGTCGAGATGATCCTCGGCGACACCCGTCGCACACCGGACCAGGGGCCGACCATCGCCAGCGCCAGCATCCAGGTCAGCGCCGTGCCGCTGCGCCAGGCCGCCGCCGAAGCCCGGCGCTTCCTCCTGCGCCAGGCCGGAAGCCATTTCCCGGTGCATCCGGACAGCCTGCGCAGCGAAAACGGCCAGGTCTTCGCCGCCGCCAATCCGCAGCGACGGATCGGCTACGGCGAGTTGCTGCGAGGCCAGCGCTTCAACCTGAACATCGACGGCAAGGCGCCGCTCAAGCCGCGCAGCGAGTACCGCCTGGTCGGCAAGCCGGTGCGTCGGGTGGACATTCCGGCGAAGCTGACCGGCCAACTGACCTATGTCCACGACATGCGCCTGCCCGGCATGCTGCATGGGCGAGTGGTACGCCCGCCCTATACCGGCGCGGATGTCAGCGCCCCGCTCGGCAGCGGCCTGCTGGCGGTGGACGAAAGCTCGGTCGCCGGGCTGCCGGGGCTGGTCAAGGTGGTCGTGATCGGCGACTTCGTCGGCGTGATCTGCGAACGCGAGGAGCAGGCGATCCGCGCCGCGCGCCAGCTCAAGGTGCGCTGGAAGGACTGGCAGGGTCTGCCGCCGCTGGAACCCGACCGGCTCGAGGACACGCTTCGCCGGCATCCGAAGAAGCCACGCACGCTGCACGACTCGCCCGGTCTCGAGCAGCACCTCGCGGGCATCGCCCGGCCGCTGTCGGCCACCTATGTCTGGCCCTACCAGTTGCACGCCTCCATCGGCCCTCCCTGCGCCCTCGCCGAGGTCGATGCGCAGCGCGCTCGCATCTGGTCCGGCACGCAGAACCCGCACGACCTGCGCAACGACCTGGCCAGGCTGCTGCAGCGCGAGACCGGGGACATCGAGGTGATCCGTATGGAAGCCGCCGGCTGCTACGGACGCAACGGCGCCGACGACGTCAGCGCCGACGCCGTGCTTCTGGCGCAGGCGGTGGGCCGACCGGTGCGGGTACAACTGATGCGCGAACAGGAACATGGCTGGGAACCGAAAGGCACCGCGCAACTGATCGAGGTCCGCGGCGGCCTCGACGAGCAAGGCCGGGTGGCGGCCTACGACTTCGCCACCTGCTACCCCTCCAACGGCGCGCCGACCCTGGCCCTGCTCCTCACCGGGCGGATCCCGGCCACCCCGCAGGTGGCCGACATGGGCGACCGCACCGCGATCCCGCAATACCGCTACCCGCGGATGCGGGTGGTGGCCAACGACGCCGCCCCCATCGTCCGCGCGTCCTGGATGCGCGGCGTCTCGGCGCTGCCGAACGTGTTCGCCCATGAGTCCTACGCCGACGAACTGGCGCACCTGGCCGGCATCGACCCCATCGCCTTCCGCCGCCGCTACCTGGACGACCAGCGCGCCCTGGCGCTGATCGACGCCCTGGTCGCCCGCGCCGGCTGGCAGCCACGCACCTCCCCCAACCCAGAGGCGCGCCGGGACGGCGTGCTGAAGGGACGCGGCTTCGCCTATGCGCGCTACTTCCACAGCAAGTTTCCCGGTTTCGGCGCCGCCTGGGCCGCCTGGATCGTCGACGTCGAGGTGAACCCGGAGAACGGCGCGGTGCGCGTCGCCAAGGTCTGGGTCGCCCATGACTGCGGGCAGATGGTCAATCCCGATGGGGTCAGGCACCAGGTCCACGGCAACGTCATCCAGTCCACCAGCCGGGTACTCAAGGAGTTCGCCACCTTCGACCGCCGTGGCGTCACCAGCCTGGAATGGGGCGGCTACCCGATCCTCGGCTTCCCCGAACTGCCGGAGATCGACGTACTGCTGCTCGACCGCCCCGAGCAGCCACCGATGGGCGCTGGCGAGTCAGCCTCGGTGCCCAGCGCCGCGGCCATCGCCAATGCGATCTTCGACGCTACCGGAGCGCGCCTGCGACAGGTGCCGTTCACTCCGGAACGCGTACTCGCGGCGCTGCGCAGCGCGCAGGCCTGATCCTTTTCCCCGGGGCGCCGCGGCGCCCCGCGCAGTGGATGACTGACAGATGAAGAAGGCAACACGCATCGGCCTCTGGGCCTCCGGCAGCCTCGTCGCGCTCGCCGCCATCGCCCTCGGCTACGCCTGGCAACCGGCCATCGGGCCACTGGAAGGCACACCCGGTCCCTTCAGCGCCGAGCAGATCGCCCGCGGCGAACGCCTCGCCGCCCTCGGCGACTGCGCGGTCTGCCACACTCGCGAAGACGGCCCGCGCAACGCCGGCGGACGGGCCTTGCCGACGCCGTTCGGGACGATCTACAGCAGCAACCTCACGCCGGATCGCGCGAGCGGCATCGGTGGCTGGTCCTACCCCGCCTTCGAGCGGGCCATGCGGCATGGCGTAGCCCGCGACGGCAGCTATCTGTATCCGGCGTTCCCTTACACCGCCTTCACCAGGACTCGCGGCGAAGACCTGAAGGCCCTGTACGCCTACCTGATGAGCCAGCCGGCGGTGCACAGCGAAACGCCTGCCAACCAGTTGCCGTTCCCCTTCGACCAACGCCAGCTGATGGCCGGCTGGAACCTGCTGTTCCTGGAGCCCGGCGCCTACCGCGACGAGCCGACGCGCAACCAGCAATGGAACCGCGGCGCCTATCTCGCCGAAGGCCTCGGCCATTGCAGCGCCTGCCACTCGCCGCGCAACGCGCTCGGCGCGGAAAAGTCCGGCAGCGCGCACTTCGCCGGCGGCGAGGCGGAGGGCTGGACCGCGCCAGCCTTGAACGCCAGTTCGCCGGCGCCCATCGCCTGGAGCGAGGAGGCCCTCTACGCCTACCTCCGCCACGGCTATTCGGCCTACCACGGGGTCGCCAGCGGGCCGATGGCGCCAGTGGTCGGCGAAGGCCTGGCCAAGCAGTCGGACGAGGACCTGCGGGCCCTGGCCCATTACCTTGCGTCCTACGCCGCTGCCCCGGCCGGGGAAACCCATCAGCAACAGGCGCAACGCCTCGACCGGCAGGGCTACGGCCGCGTGCAACCGCCCAGCGGCAGCGGCGCGCGCCTGTTCGCCGGGGCCTGCCTGGCCTGCCATCATGACGGCGACGGGCCGCGCTTCTTCGGCGTGCGTCCATCCCTGGCGCTGAACAGCAATGTGCATGCGGACAGCCCGGACAACCTGCTGCGGATCATCCTCGACGGCATCCACAGCCCGGCCACCGGCGACCTCGGCTATATGCCCGGCTTCCGCCATAGCCTCGACGACCGGCAAGTCGCCGCCCTGGCCAACTACCTGCGCGAGCGTTTCGCCGGCAAGCCCGCCTGGCCGGACCTCGCGGCCAAGGCGGCAAGCCTGCGCCAACAGGCGGCGCCCTGAAGCATGCGGCTCAGTTGGGCAAGCGCAGGGAGCGGGCGAAGCAACCGGGGGTCTGGCCGAAATGACGCTGGAACAGGCTGATGAACGCCGAGGTGGAGTCGTAGCCAAGGTCGCTGGCCACCCGCGTCACGCTGGCGCCCTCCTCCAGCGCGGCGACCGCGTTGAGCAGACGCAGGCGCTGGCGCCACTCGCGAAACGACAACTGGGTCTGCTCGCGGAACAGCCGCGCCAGGGTCCGTCGGGAAGCCCCCACCAGTCCCGCCCAATCCGAGATGCCGCGCGGATCGGCGGGATCCGCCTGTAGCGCGTCGGTGATCCGGCGCAAGCGCGGGTCGCCAGGCAACGGCAGATTCAGCGGCGCCTCGCGAAGGCGCCCGACCTCATCGGCGACCACCTGCATGAGACGCTCGGCCTCGCCACCCGGCGGATATTCACGGGGAAACTCCGCCGCCCGCAGCAACAGTTCGCGCAGCAGGCCGGACACCTCCAGTACCCGGCAACCGCCGGGCAGCGAACGATCCAGGTAGAGACTGCGGAACAGCACAGGGTTGCAAGCCTCCGCGGCGTGCCGGACGCCCGGCGGAATCCACAGCGCCCGCTGCGCCGGCACCAGATAGCTGTGCCGCTCGGTGCTGGCGCGCAAGGTGCCGCTGGCGGCGTACATCAGTTGGCCCCAGGGGTGGTCGTGCATCTCCACCCGGTGCCCGGCGGGCATCTCGAAGGCGCGCAGATACACCGCGCAGGGCAGGCTGCGGAATCGCGGCAGGTCGCGTTCTTGTCCCGTTTGCGGCATCGGTTGTCCCCATCCGTCGAGTGAGCGGTGCGTGGCCGATGGTAGCGTGTGGCTCCCCATAGACAAACCGGAGCCACGCCATGAGCAGTCATCGCCCGCAACATCGCCTGTCCGTTCCCGATATCCAGCGCCGCAAGGGTGCCGGCAGCCTGGTGGCGCTGACCGCCTACAGCACGCCCATGGCCCGCCTCCTCGATCCGCACGCCGACCTGCTGCTGGTCGGCGATTCGCTGGGCATGGTGCTCTATGGCATGCCCAGTACCCTGGGAGTGAGCCTGGAGATGATGGTCGCCCACACCCTGGCGGTGATGCGCGGCAGCCGGCGCGCCTGCGTGGTGGCCGACTTGCCGTTCGCCAGCTACCAGGAATCGCCCCGACAGGCGTTCCGCAACGCCGCACGCCTGCTGGCCGACAGCGGCGCCCAGGCGGTGAAGCTGGAAGGCGGTGAGGAAATGGAAGAAACCGTGGACTTCCTGGTACGCCGTGGCATACCGGTGCTCGCCCATATCGGCCTGATGCCGCAGCAGGTCAACGCCATGGGCGGCTTCAAGGCCCAGGGGCGTGACCCGGAAAGCGCCGAACGGGTACGCCGCGACGGCCTCGCCATGCAGCGCGGCGGCGCCTTCGCGGTGGTCATCGAAGGCGTAGGCGAGCCGCTGGCCCGTCGCCTTAGCGAAGAACTGGCGATCCCCTGCATCGGTATCGGCGCCTCGCCGGCCTGCGACGGCCAGGTACTGGTCAGCGAGGACCTGCTCGGGCTAAGCGGCGAACAGGTACCGCGCTTCGTCGAACGCTACGCGCGCCTCGACCGGGAAATCGACGAGGCGGCCCGGCGCTTCGCCGAGGACGTGCGCGAAAGGCGCTTCCCCGAGGCCAGGCATTGCTTCGCCATGCGCGAGTGAGCCGGCGGTCTCAGGCGAAGACTTCCGCCAGCAGGTCGTCCATCGCCTGGAAGGCACGCCGGGAGGTCCTGGCGTCATAGTGCATCTTGCCCGGCACCTTGGCGTTCGGATCGGTGAAGGAATGCACCGCGCCGCCGTAGCTGGTGAGCTGCCAGTCGACGCCGGCATCGGTCATCTCCCTGGCGAAGGCCGGCAACTGCTCGCGCGGCACCAGCGGATCGGAGGCGCCGTCGAGGACCAGTACCGCGCCCTTGATATTCCTGGCATGCGCCGGGTCCGGCGTATCCAGGGTGCCATGGAAGGACACGAAGGCCTTCAGCTCGGCGCCGTCGCGAGCCAGCTCCAGCGCGCAGCAACCGCCGAAGCAGAAACCGAAGGCGGCCTGGCGGGTCGTATCGACAGCCGCGAGCGCCTGTCCGCGCAAGGCCGCCAGCGCTGCCTGCATGCGCTTGCGCAGCAGGGCCCGGTCGTTCTTCAGCGGCATCATCGCCGCGCCCGCCTCGTCGCCGTTCTGCGGACGCACGTCCCTGCCGTAGAGGTCCGCCACCAGCACCACGTGCCCACGGCCGGCGACCTGCCGGGCGATGTCCAGCGCGGCGGCGCTCACGCCCATCCAGTTCGGCGCCATCAGCAGGCCCGGGCGCGGTCCCGCGTGGCTGGCGTCGTACACCAGTTGACCTTCGTACGGCTGCCCATCGATGTCGTAGGCGACCGGCTCTACACGAATCTCACTCATGGGTACTGCTCCTGCGAGAGTTGGAAAAGACAAAGCCCGCCGAAGCGGGCTTTGTCGGGGCTACTGCTTAAGCGGACAGCTCCACCAGCAGCTTGTTCAGTCGGCGTACGTAGGCGCCCGGATCCTTGAGGCTGTCCCCCGCGGCCAGGGCGGCCTGGTCGAAGAGAATATGCGACAGCTCGCCGAAGCGGTCCTCGTCCGGCTCCGCATCCAGCTTCTCGATCAGCGGATGCTGCGGGTTGATCTCGAAGATCGGCTTCGAGTCCGGCACTTTCTGCCCGCTGGCCTCGAGGATCTGGCGCATCTGCAGGCCAAGGTCCTGTTCGCCGATGGCGAGGATCGCCGGCGAGTCGGTCAGGCGGTGGGAGACGCGGACTTCGCTGACCTGCTCGTCGAGCACCTTCTTCAGGCGCTCGATCAGGCCTTCCTTGCTCTTGGCGACTTCTTCCTGGGCCTTCTTGTCCTCTTCCGAGTCCAGGCTGCCCAGGTCCAGGTCGCCGCGGGCGACATCGACGAACTGCTTGCCGTCGAACTCCGGCAGGTAGCTCATCAGCCACTCGTCGATGCGATCGGTGAGCAGCAGCACCTCGATGCCCTTCTTGCGGAAGACTTCCAGGTGGGGGCTGTTCTTCACCTGCGAGTAGCTCTCGCCGGTGAGGTAGTAGATCTTGTCCTGGCCTTCCTTCATCCGACCGATGTAGTCGGCCAGCGCTACGCTCTGCTCGCCCGAATCGTCGCCGGTGGAGGCGAAGCGCAGCAGGCCGGCGATCTTCTCCTTGTTGCCGAAGTCTTCCGCCGGGCCTTCCTTGAGGACCTGGCCGAAGTTCTTCCAGAAGGTCTTGTACTGCTCCGGCTCGTTCTTCGCCAGCTTCTCCAGCATGTCCAGCACGCGCTTGGTCAACGCCGACTTCATCGAGTCGATCACCGGATCCTTCTGCAGGATTTCCCGGGAGACGTTCAGCGACAGGTCGTTGGAGTCGACCACACCCTTGATGAAGCGCAGGTACAGCGGCAGGAACTCGTCGGCCTGGTCCATGATGAACACGCGCTGTACGTACAGCTTCAGGCCTCGCGGCGCTTCGCGATGGTACAGGTCGAACGGCGCGCGGCCCGGCACGTAGAGCAGCGAGGTGTATTCCAGCTTGCCTTCGACCTTGTTGTGGCTCCAGCTCAGCGGGTTCTCGAAGTCATGGGCGACGTGCTTGTAGAACTCCTGGTATTCCTCGTCCTTCACCTCGGCGCGCGGACGGGTCCACAGCGCGCTGGCGCGGTTGACCGTTTCCCATTCCGGCTCGGCCGGCTTGTCGGCCTCTTCGCCGTGGAATTCCTTGGGCAGTTCGATCGGCAGGGCAATGTGATCGGAGTATTTCTTGATCACGTTGCGCAGGCGCCAGCCATCGGCGAACTCCTCCTCGCCCTTTTTCAGGTGGAGGACGATGCGGGTGCCGCGCTCGGGCTTGTCGATGGTGGCGACGTCGAACTCGCCCTCGCCCTTCGACGACCAGTGCACGCCTTCGCTGGCCGGCTGGCCGGCGCGACGGGAGTAGACGTCGACCTTGTCGGCGACGATGAAGGCGCTGTAGAAACCGACACCGAACTGGCCGATCAGGTGCGAGTCCTTCTTCTGGTCGCCAGACAAGTTCTTCAGGAAGTCGGCGGTCCCGGACTTGGCGATGGTGCCCAGGTGAGTCACCACATCCTCGCGGCTCATGCCGATGCCGTTGTCTTCCAGGGTGACGGTGTTGGCTTCCTTGTCGAAGCTGACGCGGATCTTCAGCTCGGCGCCGCCCTCGAGCAGCTCGGGATTGGCCAGGGCTTCGAAACGCAGCTTGTCGGCGGCGTCCGAGGCGTTGGAAATCAGTTCGCGGAGGAAGATTTCCTTGTTCGAATAGAGAGAATGAATCATCAGGTGAAGCAGTTGCTTCACTTCAGTCTGAAAGCCCAGTGTCTCTTTTTGGGTTTCCACGCTCATCGCTCCAAGCTCCATCAATGACATAAGCCGCGTACCACGGCGGATGTCCCCTAGGTGGGGCCTTCTTCCGGCTTTTCAAGCGCTTATGCGAAAAAACCGCGCACCGTCGTGCGACGACTAGCGTTCGAGCAGTTCGAGACGGGCGATCTCCGCCGGGCGCAACAGGTAGCTCGCCTCCCCCGCACCGGGCATTTCCCGGCGGATCACCAGGCGCCCCTCGCTGTCGAGGCCGGTGAAACGGCCCTCGGCGATACGCCCGCGTACCGTAGTGGCCTTGACCAGGCGCTGGCTGTAGCGCTGCGGTTCGACCTGGACCAGCTCCAGGTCGAGGGTGGCGTTGCCCGGCGCCGGCAGCGCCTGCGGCTCGGGCGGCGCCACCGCGGCCACGGTCGCAGGCTCCGCCGGCAAAGCGGGGAACGCGTCGCCGCGCACCGACCACTCCCGCCGAGCGTTCTTCTCCAGCGTCAGCTCCAGTACCTGAGCCTGGCCGGCCACCAGGGCCTCGATGCGCAGCGGCCGCGCATGGCTGGCCGCGCGCCAGGACGGCGCCCGCACGAGGCTGACGTCGCGGCTGGCGAAGCGTCGCTGCAG
This sequence comes from Pseudomonas sp. YA1, assembly GCF_058680555.1. NCBI lineage: Bacteria > Pseudomonadati > Pseudomonadota > Gammaproteobacteria > Pseudomonadales > Pseudomonadaceae > Pseudomonas > Pseudomonas sp. YA1. Next base: position 176,769 of record NZ_JBZWBG010000011.1, on the reverse strand, counting down.
ATAGTCGCGCAAGACCAGGGCCAGGGTATCGTCGGAGTCGTAGCCCAGGTCGACCTTGCCGTGCCGATAGCGCAGCCGGTCGGTATACAGCTCGACGTGGCCGCTGAGGGTGGTCCGGTAGTCGCTCGGCAGGCTCAGGTGGAACTCGCCCTCCAGGCGGTTCGGCGCCTTGGGCCGCAGGTCCAGGTGCAAGGTATAGCCACGCAGGAGACGACGCGCCTCGGGCAGGTCCTGCTCCGGTTGCAGCCAGCTCAGCTCGACTTCTGGCAACGCGCCGCCGTCCTCGGGCAGCACGTCCAGGCGCAGCGCCCCGAGCGGCTGTGCCGGAAGGCGGATCTGCAGCTCGCGCTGGGCGTAGAAATCGTGCCCCTGGCGCAGGCTCAGCACACCGCCGATCAACTCGCCGCTCTGCGGCGCGAAAGGCTTGCCGTTGAACTCCCCGCTGAGCGCGATGGCCAGTTCCGCCGCCGGCCTGGCCTCCGGCTTCAGCCAGCGCAGGCTGAGGATCGCCTCCAGCCGCGCAGCGTCGTGACTGGCCAGCAGCGCCAGGCCGACCACCAGCGGGATGCAACCCAGCGCGGCCAGCCCGACGCCCTTGCGCGCCGTACGCCAGTGCACGCCGATGTAGGCCAGCGCCACCGGCGGGAAAAGGCTGCCGTAACCCCACAGCAGACCGGTACCGAAGGCCAGGACGATGACCCAGATATAGCCGGCGACCATCAGCAGCAGGCCGCCCAGAATCAGCAAGGCATCCATCGCGATATCCTCAGCCCACTTTCCGCAGCGTACGGCTCACGGCTCGTCTACCTTGAAATGCGCCCGCGCGGTGGCGATGGGCTCGCCCTGGGTGGTCTGCCAGGCGTTGATCGCGACGTTCGCCACCCGCCGCCCCTGGCGCCATACCTGGCATTGCGCGTAGGTATCGCGGAAGTGCCCGGCACGCAGGTAATCGATGGAGAAATCGATGATCTTCGGCAGGTGCGGAATGCTCATGAAGGTCAGCAGGTGCAACATCGCCGCATGCTCCATGAAGCCGGCGATCACTCCGCCATGGATGGCCGGCAGGGTCGGGTTGCCGATGTTGTCCTTGTTCGCCGGCAGGCGGAAGACCATGTCGTCGCCCAGGCGCAGGCATTCGATGCCGAGCAGCTTGGCGTACGGGATCAGCTCCACCAGCGGGCTGTAGTCGTTGTTCCGGCGCGCGTCGCGGACCAGTTGCTCGAGGCTGGTCGGGCTCATGCCGCACCTCCCTGCGCGGCCGGCCTGGCCGCCCCGGAGCGAGCCGAACCGCCCATGCGCATGAAGGCGCCGACGACATGGGCGATGGGCTGGCCCGGATCGTCCTGGTAGGCGAAGCCGCGGGTGAAGATCACGTTCGGCGTGACCCGGTAGCACTCGGCGAAGCCATAGACATCCTTGTGCGGTTCGGCGGGATGCATATAGTCGATGCGCAGGTCGAGCGTCGGGCAGATCTCGAAGTCCGGCAGCACGCAGACCGTGGAAATACCGCAGGTGGTGTCCATCAGGGTGGTGATCGCGCCGCCGTGGACGACCCCGCTTTCCGGGTTGCCGATGATCGCCTGGCTGTAGGGCAGGCGCAGGGTCAGTCCTTTCTCGTCGGCGGCCTCGACCGTCAACCCCAGCACCTGGCAATGACGCAAGGCCGAGAGAAAGCGCCGGGCGCGCTCGAGGAGAGGATTTTCCGACATGACGGCGACCTTGCTGGGAGTTTTCTGGAGGGCGAATCATACCCTGCCGCCAAAGCCCCGGCAGCCGGGGTTTTGGACATAACGATCGAAATAGTCGAAGTGTGTGGAACTTCACGCCAGCGCAAATGTTCAAAGGGCTACAACGAGGAAAGCCGCACATGGAGGCTAAACGATGAAAAAGACCGTAACTCTTGCCCTGCTGCTCGCTGCCAGCCTTGGCCTGGCCGCTTGCGACAAGAAAGAGGAAGACAAGGCAGCGGCCCCGGCAGCTCCGGCTACCGAGACCCAGCCGAGCGCTCCGGCTACTCCCCCTGCCGAGCCCAGCGCCCCGGCGCCGTCGAGCGACACTCCGGCAACCCCGCAGACTCCGGCACCGACTCCGGAGCAACCGCAACAGAACCAGCAATAAGTTCTCGTTGACGTACCCTGAAAGAGCCCGCGCAAGCGGGCTTTTTCATGCCCGGGATTCAGCCCCTGGGCACCTCGCCCTCGCCTTCCCGCGGGCTTTCGGCGATTGCGGTCTCGGTGTAGACCATCACCTCCAGCACGTCCGAATGGAATTCGCGGCGATACAGGACCAGCACCACGCCGGCCGTCACCAGCATGAAGAACCAGGAGTTGATGAACCAGGCGAGCATGGCCAGGCCGAAATAGTACGAGCGCAAGCCGAAGTTGAACTGGTTGGCCGCCAGCGAGATGACCCGGGCGGCACGCTCGGCAAAGGATTTGCGCTCCAGCTCACCGACGTTGCGCTCGCCGATCATCGGTGCCGAGCCGACCAGGATCGCCGCGAAGTTGTACTGGCGCATGCACCAACTGAAGGTGAAGAAGGCATAGACGAAGACCACTGCCAGGCACAGCAGCTTCAGTTCCGACAGTCCCCGGCTGGCCTCCTCCACGAACGGCAGGTCGGCCAGTACCGAGACGGCGCGATCGGTGGAGCCCAGCAGGGTGAGGATGCCGGCGAGGATGATCAGCGTGCTGGAGGCGAAGAACGACGCATTGCGCTCCAGGTTGCCGATCACGCTGGCGTCGGCGATACGGTTGTCGCGCAGCAGCAGCCGGCGCATCCAGTCCTCCCGGTAGAGGTGCAGGACGCTGGCCAGGCAGGCGGTGTCGCGGCCCTTCCAGGTGGCGTAGCGGGTGTAGCCCACCCAGCAGAACAGGAACCAGAGCGCCGCCAGCAGGTGTTGCGGCAGGTGCCCGTTGAAAATGCCGAGTTCGGCGGTCATGAAAACTCCCTCTTGAGCCGGCCGGGAATCGCCCCGCCGTTGTTTCGCGCCGTTGGGACGCCGCTCGCCGCGGCCAGGACACGACTTTCGTCGGCTCATGAAAAAGGCCGCCCGGAGGCGGCCTTCCTGGGGTTCGCCTGACGTCTCAGGCGACCGCTTCGCGCGGCTTGCCCAGCAGCCGATCGCAAACGACTGCCAGGACCAGCGCAATGGATACCGGCAGCAGCCAGCCAAGGCTCTGATCGGCGAGCGGGAGCTTGGCGAAGACGTCCGGCACCCACCCGTTCAGCTTGGCCGCCCCCAGCCCGTCGACGATGCCGAAGAGCAGCGCGACGATCATCACCGGCACGAACACCCGCGGGGCCGACACCCAGAGCCGGTCGAACAGGCTCAGGGCGATCAGCACGATGGCGAGCGGATAGAGTCCCACCAGAACCGGTACCGAAAGGCTGATCAACTGGGTCAGTCCCTGGTTGGCGACCAGCAGGCTGAACAGCGAGAACACGATCACCACCGTCTTGTACGAAACCGGCAGCAGGTCGCTGAAGAACTCGCCGCACGCCGTGATCAGCCCTACCGCCGTGGTCAGGCAGGCCAGGGTGATGACCACCGCCAGCAACAGGCTGCCGGAAACGCCAAAGGTCTGCTGCACATAGGCGGTGAGGATCTGTACGCCATTCTGGGCGTCGCCGGCGATGCCCTGGCTGGTGGCGCCAAGATAGAACAGCGCCAGGTAGACCAGGGACAGGCCGGTGGCGGCGATGATCCCGGCGATCATGGAATAGCGCGTGACCAGCCGGCTGTCGCTGATGCCGCGGTCGCGAATGGCGGTGGCGATGACGATACCGAAGACTAGGGCACCGAGGGTATCCATGGTCAGGTAGCCCTGCAGGAAGCCCTGCACCAGGGGCGCGCTCTGGTACTCGCCGGAACTGCTGCCGATCTCTCCCGCCGGCGCGAAGATCGCCGCGCCGCCAAGGACCAGCAGGGCCGACAGCAGCACCGGCGTGATGACCTTTCCGACCCGGTCGACAAGGCGACCCGGGTTCAGCACCAGGAACAGAACCACGGAGAAGTAAGCGACGGTATAGACGAGCAACGGCGCGCCGCCGTCCCCGGTGAAAGGCGCGACGCCCATCTCGAAGGACACCACGGCTGTACGCGGGGTGGCGAACAGCGGGCCGATGGCAAGATAGACGGCGATGGCGAACGCCACTCCCGCGCGCCGCCCGATCGGCTGGGTCAGGCGGCCAATACCGCCTCCGACCCGGGCCAGGGCGACCACCGTCAGCAACGGCAGGCCGACACCAGTAAGGAGGAAGCCGAAAGCCGCGCTCCATACGTGTTCGCCCGCCGCCATGCCGGCACTGGGAGGAAAGATGATGTTACCCGCGCCGAGAAAAAGCGCGAACGTCATGAAGCCAAGGGCGAGCAGGTCGAACCCTTTCAAATGAGTCATAGGAGGATGTACCACTGGCAGAAGTCTCGGTTGTTCGGGGTTTCCCTTTGGGGGTGTTAGGAAACATCGTCCTTCCGGATGAGGAGGACCGGTCAAGCCGCCCGACCCCTTTTGAGGGCCATGTGGCGCTATAGCTGCAGGCGCGCTGGCCTGCGGGATGATGCGTGGCGCGCCCGGGGTTTTGTCGGACACGAACCGTTGGCAATGATAGCGCATCGCGGCAACATTCGTTTGACGGATGCGATAGAACGACGAAGGCCACCGCTGTGAGGCGGTGGCCTTCGTCCTGGAACTCAGAAAACCCGGGAAATCAGGCCTTCTTCACTTCCCAACCGGTCAGCTCGGCCAGGGCCTTGCCGATGTCGGCCAGGGAACGCACGGTCTTCACACCGGCGTCCTGCAGGGCGGCGAACTTCTCGTCCGCGGTGCCCTTGCCGCCGGAGATGATAGCGCCGGCGTGGCCCATGCGCTTGCCCGGAGGGGCAGTCACGCCAGCGATGTAGGACACCACCGGCTTGGTCACGTTGGCCTTGATGAAGGCCGCGGCTTCTTCTTCGGCGGAACCGCCGATCTCGCCGATCATGACGATGGCTTCGGTCTGCGGATCTTCCTGGAACAGCTTCAGGATGTCGATGAAGTTGGAGCCCGGGATCGGGTCGCCGCCGATGCCCACGCAGGTGGACTGGCCGAAGCCGGCGTCGGTGGTCTGCTTCACGGCTTCGTAGGTCAGGGTGCCGGAACGCGACACGATGCCTACCTTGCCCGGCAGGTGGATGTGACCCGGCATGATGCCGATCTTGCACTCGCCGGGAGTGATCACGCCCGGGCAGTTCGGGCCGATCAGGCGTACGCCCAGCTCGTCGCACTTGACCTTGGCGTCCAGCATGTCGAGGGTCGGGATGCCTTCGGTGATGCAGACGATCAGCTTGATGCCGCCGAATGCCGCTTCCAGGATCGAGTCCTTGCAGAACGGAGCCGGAACGTAGATGACCGAGGCTTCGGCGCCGGTAGCTTCCACGGCTTCCTTGACGGTGTTGAACACCGGCAGGCCGAGGTGGGTGGTGCCGCCCTTGCCGGGGGTCACGCCGCCGACCATCTTGGTGCCGTAGGCGATGGCCTGTTCGGAGTGGAAGGTGCCCTGGCTACCGGTGAAGCCTTGGCAGATGACTTTGATGTCTTTGTTGATCAGGACGCTCATTACTTACCCTCCGCGGCCTTGACGACTTGCTGGGCAGCGTCGGTCAGGCTGGTTGCCGCGATGATGTTCAGGCCGCTTTCGGCCAGGACCTTGGCACCCAGTTCAGCGTTGTTGCCTTCCAGGCGGACGACAACCGGAACCTTCACGCCGACTTCTTTGACGGCGCCGATGATGCCTTCGGCGATCATGTCGCAACGCACGATGCCGCCGAAGATGTTCACCAGGACAGCCTTCACGTTGCTGTCGGACAGGATGATCTTGAACGCTTCGGTCACGCGCTCCTTGGTCGCACCGCCGCCAACGTCGAGGAAGTTGGCCGGCTTGCCGCCGTGCAGGTTGACGATGTCCATGGTACCCATGGCCAGGCCGGCGCCGTTGACCATGCAGCCGATGTTGCCTTCCAGCGCGACGTAGTTCAGCTCCCACTTCTGCGCATGGGCTTCACGGGCGTCGTCCTGGGACGGGTCGTGCATGGCGCGCAGCTTCGGCTGACGGTACAGGGCGTTGCTGTCGATATTGATCTTGGCATCCAGGCAGTGCAGGTTGCCATCTTTCTTGATCACCAGCGGGTTCACTTCCAGCAGGGCCAGGTCGTAGTCCTGGAACAGCTTCGCCAGGCCGACGAAGATATGGGTGAACTGCTTGATCTGGTCGCCCTTCAGGCCCAGCTGGAAGGCCAGCTCGCGGCCCTGGTACGGCTGCGCGCCGACCAGCGGGTCGATGGTGGCCTTGAGGATCTTCTCGGGAGTGTCGTGGGCGACCTTCTCGATGTCCACGCCACCTTCGGTGGAAGCCATGAACACGATGCGGCGGCTGGAACGATCGACGACGGCGCCGAGGTACAGCTCCTTGTCGATGTCGGTGCAGGACTCCACCAGGATCTTGCTGACCGGCTGGCCGTTGGCGTCGGTCTGGTAGGTCACCAGGTTCTTGCCCAGCCACTGCTGGGCGAACGCCTTGGCGTCCTCTTTGCTCTTCACCAGCTTCACACCGCCCGCTTTACCGCGGCCGCCGGCGTGCACCTGAGCTTTGACGACCCACTCGCTGCCGCCGATCTTGTCGCAGGCTTCTGCGGCCTCTTCGGGGGTGTCTACGGCAAAGCCCTTGGATACAGGCAGGCCGTATTCAGCGAACAGCTGCTTACCCTGATATTCGTGGAGATTCATGCTTGTCTACCGTTATTCGTCTAGGTATTGCGCATTTCGGCGGAGCGCTCGTGGCACCCCACCACCTGTGACCGTCGCTTCGCGAACCACCCGGCTCGCGAAAAAACAGTCCGGCGGCATACGCCCGCGGCCACCTCGCAACGGTCGCCGGCGCTCACCCGCCGTGGTTCTTCTGAAAGTCTGCCGCCTGCGTCATCCCGACGCAGGCGGCAAACCGTGGATTCTACAGAACCCGGACCCGACAAGGCCAGGAACCTGTCCTGGCCTGACGGACGACGCGTCCCGCGTCGCTGTGACGCCCCTGGCGTGAACCGGGGCGTCGGATCACTCAGCGCTTCTTGCGGTTGGCGATGTGGATGGCATGGCCATTCACCGCCAGGGCAGCTTCGTGCAGGGCCTCAGACAGCGTCGGGTGGGAGAAGACCATCATGCCCAGGTCTTCGGCGCTGGTGCCGAATTCCATGCCGATCGCGCCTTGCTGTACCAGCTCGGCGGCGCTCGGGCCGATCACGTGGACGCCCAGGACGCGGTCGGTCTTCGCATCGGCGATGACCTTGACCAGGCCGGTGGTGTCGTTGGCAGCCATCGCGCGACCGCTGGCGGCGAACGGGAAGGTGCCGACGTTGACTTCGACGCCCTCGGCCTTGAGGGTCTGCTCGGTCTTGCCGACCCAAGCGATTTCCGGGTGGGTGTAGATGACCGACGGGATCAGGTCGTAGTTCATCTGCGCCTTGTGGCCGGCGATGCGCTCGGCGACCATCACGCCCTCTTCCGAGGCCTTGTGCGCGAGCATCGCGCCGCGAACCACGTCACCGATGGCGAAGACGCCCGGAACGCTGGTCTTGCAGTAGTCGTCGACGTAGATGAAGCCACGCTCGTCCAGGGTCACGCCGCTGTCGGCGGCCAGCAGGTCGGTGGTCACCGGGCGACGGCCGACCGCGACGATCAGCTTGTCGAAGGTTTCCTTCTGCTCGCCGTTGGCATCGGTGAAGGTCACGGTGACCTGCTTCTTCTTCACTTCCGAAGCGGTCACGCGGGCGCCCAGGCGAATGTTCAGGCCTTGCTTGGTCAGGACCTTCAGGGCTTCCTTGGCGATCTGCTCGTCGGCAGCCGGGAGGAACTTGTCCAGGGCTTCCAGCACGGTCACCTCGGCACCCAGGCGGGCCCATACCGAACCCAGCTCCAGGCCGATGACGCCAGCGCCGATCACACCCAGCTTCTTCGGCACGGCCTGGAATTCCAGGGCGCCGGTGGAGTCGACGATGATGTCGTCGGTCAGCGGGGCCGGCGGGATCTCCACCGGGCGGGAGCCGGAAGCGATGATCACGTTCTCGGCTTCCAGGACCTGGGTCTTGCCGTCCAGACCGGTCACTTCCACCTGCTTGTTGGCCAGCAGCTTGCCGTGGCCTTCGAAGGAGGTCACGCCGTTGGCCTTGAACAGGGTAGCGATGCCGCCGGTCAGGTTCTTGACGATGTTGGCCTTGCGCGCAACCATCGCCGGAACGTCGATGGTGACGCCCTTGGCTTCGATACCATGGACTTTGAAGGCCTCTTTGGCCTCATGGTACTTGTAGGAGCTGTCCAGCAGCGCCTTGGACGGGATGCAGCCAACGTTCAGGCAGGTACCGCCGAGCGCCACCTTGCCTTCCTTGCCGATGTACTTCTCGATGCAGGCGGTCTTCAGGCCCAGCTGGGCAGCGCGGATGGCGGCAACGTAACCGCCGGGGCCGGCACCAATCACTACCACGTCGAATTTCTGGCTCATATCTCAATCCTTATTCGGGTGAAACCGGACGGCCCCACGAGGGGGCCGCCGTGAAGAGAAACGCTAAATCAGACGTCCAGCAGCAGGCGAGCCGGATCTTCCAGCAGGTCCTTGATCGCCACCAGGAAGCTCACCGCTTCCTTGCCGTCGATCAGACGGTGGTCGTAGGACAGCGCCAGATACATCATCGGCAGGATCACCACCTGGCCGTTCACGGCCATCGGGCGCTCCTGGATCTTGTGCATGCCGAGGATGGCGGTCTGCGGCGGGTTGACGATCGGGGTCGACAGCAGGGAACCGAACACGCCACCGTTGGAGATGGTGAAGGTGCCGCCGGTCATGTCTTCGATGGTCAGCTTGCCTTCCTTCGCCTTCTTGCCGAAGTTGGCGATGCCGCCCTCGATCTCGGCCAGGCTCATGAACTCGGCGTTACGCAGTACCGGAACCACCAGGCCGCGGTCGCTGGAAACGGCAACGCCGATGTCCTGGTAGCCGTGGTAGACGATGTCGTTGCCGTCGATGGAAGCGTTGACCCCCGGGAAGCGCTTCAGCGCCTCGGTGGCGGCCTTGACGAAGAAGGACATGAAGCCCAGGCGCACGCCGTTGTGCTTCTTCTCGAACAGGTCCTTGTACTTCGAACGCAGGTCCATGATCGGCTTCATGTTGACCTCGTTGAAGGTGGTCAGCATGGCCATGGCGGACTGCGCCTCGACCAGGCGCTCGGCGACCTTGGCCCGCAGGCGGGTCATCGGCACGCGCTTCTCGACACGGTCGCCGGCGGCGAAGATCGGCGCCTCGGCAGCCGGGGCGGCAGGCTTGGCCGGGGCGGCCGGGGCGTTCTTCTTCGCTTCGACCGCAGCGACCACGTCTTCCTTGGTCACGCGACCGCCCTTGCCGGTGCCGGCGATGCTGTTCGGATCGATACCGGCCTCCTCGGCCAGCTTGCGCGCGGCCGGGGACAGGATGGCGTCGTCGCCGCCAGCAGCGGCCGGAGCGGCGGCCTGGGCAGCCGGAGCGGCGGCGGGCGCAGCGGCAGCCGGAGCGGCCGGAGCGGCGGCGGGCGCAGCGGCAGCCGGAGCGGCCGGAGCGGCGGCGGGCGCAGCGGCAGCCGGAGCGGCCGGAGCGGCGGCGCCGCCTTCGTTCAGCTTGCCGAGCAGCTCGTTGCTCAGAACGGTGTCGCCTTCGTTCTTGATGATCTCGGCCAGCACGCCGTCAGCCTCGGCGAGAACCTCGATGACCACCTTGTCGGTCTCGATGTCGACGATCAGTTCGTCACGCTTGACCGCTTCGCCCGGCTTCTTGTGCCAGGTGGCGACGGTGCCGTCGGCGACCGATTCCGGGAAGGTTGGGGCTTTGATTTCGATAGCCATTGTGTGCGTTTCCTTAAATTCGGTTTCTTCAGCGCGTAGGCGTTAAACAGTAAAGGCGTCTTGCAGCAGTTTTTCCTGCTGCTCGGCGTGCATCGAGGCGTAGCCGCAAGCCGGAGCAGCGGAGCCTTCGCGGCCGGCGTACTCGAGATTGAGGCCCTTCTTGTGCGCGGCGATGACACGACGCATGTGATGCTGGCTGCAGAACCAGGCGCCCTGGTTCATCGGCTCTTCCTGGCACCAGACGATGTGCTTGAGGTTCTTGTAGGGAGCCAGAACTTCCGCCAGGTCGTCTTCCGGGAACGGATACAGCTGCTCGATACGGACGATCGCGGTATCTTCGCGGCCTTCCGCGCGACGCTTCTCCAGCAGGTCGTAGTACACCTTGCCGCTGCACAGCACGACGCGGTCGACCTTCTTCGGATCCAGGCTGTCGATTTCCGGGATCACGGTCTGGAAGGAACCGTTGGCCAGATCTTCCAGGGTCGAGATGGCGAGCTTGTGACGCAGCAGGGACTTCGGCGTCATCACCACCAGCGGCTTGCGCAGCGGGCGGATCACCTGACGGCGGAGCATGTGGTAGACCTGAGCCGGGGTGGTCGGCACGCAGACCTGGATGTTCTGCTCGGCGCAGAGCTGCAGGTAGCGCTCCAGGCGCGCGGAGGAGTGCTCCGGACCCTGCCCCTCATAGCCGTGCGGCAGCAGCATGGTCAGGCCGCAGAGTCGGCCCCATTTGCTTTCGCCACTGGTGATGAACTGGTCGATGACCACCTGGGCGCCGTTGGCGAAGTCGCCGAACTGGGCTTCCCAGATCACCAGCGAATTCGGCGTGGTGGTGGCGAAACCGTATTCGAACGCCAGCACGGCCTCTTCCGAAAGGAAGGAATCGTAGATATCCAGGCGCGGCTGGCCATCGAACAGATTGGCCAGCGGTACGTAGACCGAGTCGTCCTTCTGGTTGTGCAGCACCGCGTGACGGTGCGAGAAGGTGCCACGGCCGACGTCCTGGCCGGTCATCCGTACCGGATGGCCTTCGAACAGCAGGGTCGCGTAGGCCAGGGTCTCGGCGAAGCCCCAGTTGATCGGCAGGCCACCGGCCGCCATCTTCTGGCGATCTTCGTAGATCTTCGAAACCTGGCGCTGAACCACGAAGCCTTCCGGCACTTCCAGCATCTTGCTGGACAGTTCCTGCAGGGTCTTCAGGTCGAAGCGGGTGTCGTGACGCGCGGTCCAGGCATGGCCCAGGTACGGACGCCAGTCGACGAACAGTTCCTTGTTGGGCTCCTTGACCAGGCTCTTCACCACGTGCAGGCCGTTGTCCAGGGCGTCGCGGTAGTCGTCGATCTTCGACTGAACCTGCTCGGCGCTGAGCACGCCGGCATTCACCAGGGCATCGGCGTACAGCTCGCGGGTAGTACGCTGCTTGGCGATCTGCTGGTACATCAGCGGCTGGGTGCCGCTCGGCTCGTCCGCCTCGTTGTGGCCACGGCGACGGTAGCAGACCAGGTCGATGACCACGTCACGCTTGAACTGCATGCGATAGTCGACGGCCAGCTGGGTGACGAACAGCACGGCTTCGGGATCGTCGCCGTTGACGTGGAAGATCGGCGCCTGAATCATCTTCGCCACGTCGGTGGCGTACTCGGTGGAACGCGCATCGTCCTGGCGGCTGGTGGTGAAGCCGACCTGGTTGTTGATCACCAGGTGGATGGTGCCACCGGTCTTGTAGGCGCGGGTCTGCGACATCTGGAAGGTTTCCATGACCACGCCCTGCCCCGCGAAGGCGGCATCGCCGTGGATGGAAATCGGTACCACCTTGTCGCCGGAGCTGTCCTTGCGACGGTCCTGGCGGGCACGAACGGAACCCTCGACCACCGGGGAAACGATTTCCAGGTGGGACGGGTTGAACGCCAGCGCCAAGTGGACTTCGCCGCCGCTGGTCATCACGTTCGAGGAGAAGCCCTGGTGGTACTTCACGTCACCGGAGCCCAGCTCGACGATCTTCTTGCCTTCGAACTCGTCGAACAGGTCGCGCGGGTTCTTGCCCAGGGTGTTGACCAGGACGTTCAGGCGACCGCGGTGGGCCATGCCGATGACGATTTCCTTGGCGCCGTAGGAACCGCAGCGCTGGATGATCTCGTCGACCATCGGGATCAGGCTTTCGCCGCCTTCCAGGCCGAAACGCTTGGTGCCCGGGTACTTGGTGCCCAGGTACTTCTCCAGGCCTTCGGCCGCGGTCAGGCGCTCGAGCAGGTGCGCACGCGCCTCGGCGGAGAAGCCGGGACGGCCACGCACGCTTTCCAGGCGCTGGAGGAACCACTTGCGCTGCTCGGAATCGACGATGTGCATGAACTCGGCGCCGAAGGTACCGCAATAGGTGCTCTTCAGGCTGTCGACGATTTCACGCAGGGTCGCCTCTTCCTTGCCGATGTAAAGCTCACCGGTGCGGAAAGTGGTATCCAGGTCGGCACCCGTCAGACCGTAGTGGTCGATCGACAGGTCGGCAGGCGCGGGACGCTGCCACAGGCCGAGCGGGTCGAGGGTGGAAGCCTGGTGGCCGCGGAGACGGTAAGCGTGAATGAGACGAAGGACTTCGACCTGCTTCTTCTCGTGCTCGCTGCTCACGCTACCGGCGGAAACCGGCTGGGCACGGCGCTGGTTCTTGGCCAGCAGGACGAAATGATCGCGCACTGTGGAGTGCGAGACGTCGGGGGCGGGATTGCCATCGGCGGGAAGCTTCTGGAAATACGTGCGCCACTCTTCTGGCACAGCGTTAGGGTCGTGCAGGTAGAGCTCGTAGAGCTCTTCGACGTAGGCAGCGTTACCACCGGATAGATGGGCACTGTTCCACATCCGCTGCATTACGCTTTCGTGCATGCTAGGTCACCCTCGGTAAGGGGACAACCACCTGGCGAAACCTTGAAGGCTCCGAAGTCCTCAGGCAGCGACATCGGTATGGCCACTACAGATCCCGCAGATAGTCCGGGTACCAGCCCGGATGCCCCTGCTGGTCATATTTTTCAAATCTGGGCCATGGCTTTGTGAGCTTGGCCCGCTTAGTTGCTGCGACGCCGGAAGAACTCCGGCGCCACAGGTGTTGCTAGGTACAACTCATATAACAACTGCGAGAGGATCAGGTTCCGCTCTGCAGCAGCATATTACGCACGTGGCCGATCGCCTTGGTCGGGTTCAGACCCTTCGGGCAAACGTTCACGCAGTTCATGATTCCGCGGCAGCGGAACACACTGAACGGGTCGTCCAGCGAAGCCAGGCGCTCTTCGGTCTTGGTGTCACGGCTGTCGGCCAGGAAACGATAGGCTTGCAGCAGTGCGGCCGGACCGAGGAACTTGTCGGGGTTCCACCAGAAGGACGGGCAGGAGGTCGAGCAGCAGGCGCACAGGATGCACTCGTACAGACCGTCCAGCTTCTCGCGCTCTTCCGGGGTCTGCAGACGCTCGATGGCCGGGGCCGGCGTATCGTTCTGCAGGAACGGCTTCACCTTCTCGTATTGCTTGTAGAAGATGCTCATGTCCACGACCAGGTCACGAATGACCGGCAGGCCAGGCAGCGGACGGATCACCAGCTTGCCGCCCTTCAGGCCGGCGGCCGACAGCGGGGTGATGCAGGCCAGGCCGTTCTTGCCGTTGATGTTCATGCCATCGGAGCCGCAGACGCCTTCACGGCAGGAACGACGGTAGGAGAAGCCCTCGTCCTGTTCCTTGATCAGCGCCAGCACGTCGAGGACCATCACGTCCTTGCCGTTGGTGTCGACCTGGAAATCCTGCATGTACGGCGCAGCATCTTTGTCGGGGTTGTAACGATAAACACTCACTTGCAACATGGCGGGCACCCTTAGTAAGTCCGAACCTTGGGTTCGAATGCCGGAACGGTCTTCGGCGCGAAGTTGACGGAACGCTTGGATACGCGCTTCTCACCCGGGAAGTACAGGGTGTGGCACAGCCAGTTCTCGTCGTCGCGCTCCTCGAAGTCTTCACGGGCGTGGGCGCCACGGGACTCCTTGCGGTGCTCGGCCGCGATCGCGGTGGCCTCGGCCACCTCGAGGAGGTTTTGCAGTTCCAGCGCTTCGATGCGCGCGGTGTTGAATGCCTGGCTCTTGTCGTTGATCTTGACGTTGGCGATACGCTCGCGCAGGTCGGCCAGCTGGGCGATGCCCTTCTGCATGTACTCGCCGGTGCGGAACACACCGAAGTAGTTCTGCATGCAGCTTTGCAGCTCGCGCTTGAGCGGAGCGACTTCTTCGCCGCTGGTGCGCTCGTTCACGCCGTTCAGGCGCTTGAAGGAGGCTTCCAGGTCGCTCTCGGAAGCGCCGCGGGCGTCGATGCCCTCTTTCAGCGCTTTTTCCAGGTGCAGACCGGCGGCACGGCCGAATACCACCAGGTCGAGCAGCGAGTTGCCGCCCAGGCGGTTGGCGCCGTGTACCGATACGCAGGCCACTTCGCCCACAGCGAACAGGCCTTCGACGATCTGGTCGTTGCCGTTGGCGTCCTGGGTGATGGCCTGGCCATGGATGTTGGTGGCAACGCCGCCCATCATGTAGTGGCAGGTCGGGATCACCGGGATCGGCGCGACGACCGGGTCGACGTGGGCGAAGGTCTTGGACAGTTCGCAGATGCCAGGCAGGCGGCTGTGCAGGACTTCCTCGCCGAGGTGGTCGAGCTTCAGCAGCACGTGGTCCTTGTTCGGGCCCACGCCGTTGCCGGCCAGGACTTCCTTGACCATGGAACGGGCGACCACGTCGCGGCCGGCCAGGTCCTTCGCGTTCGGCGCATAACGCTCCATGAAGCGCTCGCCGTGGGCGTTGATCAGGTAACCGCCTTCGCCGCGGCAACCTTCGGTGACCAGTACACCGGCGCCGGCGATGCCGGTCGGGTGGAACTGCCACATCTCGATGTCCTGCACCGGCACGCCGGCACGCAGGGCCATGCCCACGCCGTCACCGGTGTTGATCAGCGCGTTGGTGGTGGAGGCGTAGATACGGCCGGCACCGCCAGTGGCCAGGACCACGGCCTTGGAACGGATGTAGACGGTCTCGCCGGTCTCGATGCAGATGGCGATGATGCCGACCACCGCGCCGTCCTGGTTCTTCACCAGGTCGACCGCGTACCACTCGTTGAGGAACGAGGTGCCATTCTTCAGGTTGGCCTGGTACAGGGTGTGCAGCAGCGCGTGGCCGGTACGGTCGGCGGCGGCGCAGGTACGGGCGGCCTGGCCACCCTTGCCGAAGTCCTTGGACTGGCCGCCGAACGGACGCTGGTAGATGCGGCCGGTTTCGGTACGGGAGAACGGCAGGCCCATGTGCTCGAGCTCGAACACGGCCTCAGGGCCGACGGAACACATGTATTCGATCGCGTCCTGGTCACCGATGTAGTCGGAGCCCTTGACGGTGTCGTACATGTGCCAACGCCAATCGTCGTTCGGGTCGGCCGAAGCGATCGCGCAGGTGATGCCACCCTGTGCGGATACGGTGTGGGAACGGGTCGGGAAGACCTTGGTCACCACGGCGGTCTTGTGGCCGCCCTGGGCCAGTTGCAGCGCGGCACGCATGCCGGCGCCACCGCCACCGACGATGATGGCGTCAAAGGAAAGTGTACGAATGCTAGCCATGGATCACATACCCCAAAGAATCTGCACACCCCAGACGAAGAATGCGAACATCGCCATGCCGCAAACCGCCTGGAAGAGGAAACGCACGACTGTCGCCGCCTTGCCGAGAGCCATCGAAGTCAGGTAGTCGGTGGAGATGGTCCACATACCGACCCACGCATGGACGCTCAGGGCAACCAGGGTCAACAGGCTGAAGATGCGCATCCAACCCTGCGAGAACAGGCCGTGCCAGTCCGCGTAGGAAATGTTGGGGTGAGCAATGAGGTAGCCCAGCAGGAAAATGACATAAGCCGCGAGAACGACCGCGGAAACGCGCTGAGCCATCCAGTCGTAGAGGCCGGAGCGCGAGAAGTTTGTGACGTTAGTTACCATACCCATACCCCCGCCAGAACGATCAGCACCACCGCGATGGCGATGACGATTTTGGAGCCACGCTTACCGCCTTCCAGCGTCTCGCCGACGCCAGCGTCCATGACCAGGTGGCGAACACCGGCCACCAGGTGGTACAGCAGCGCAGACAGCAGGCCCCAGATCACCAGCTTGGCCAGGGGACTGGTCAGGCACGCCTTCACCTGCTCGAAGCCTTCTTCCGAACTCAGCGACTTGTCGAGCGCGAACAGCAGCACGGCAATACCGAGGAACAGGATGACGCCAGAGATACGGTGGAGAATGGACGTGTAAGCGGTGACAGGGAGTTTGATGGTCCTTAGGTCTAGGTTTACAGGTCGTTTGCTATTCACGGCTTTTTTCACACTGAGAGCCCTAACGAACAGGGCTAGTTGTCGGGAAGTGCACTTGTCAGGTACCCATCACCAGGGAGTGGCGACCGTCTATGAAAGCGGGCCAGGAATACCCCTTGCGGTCGGACGCCGAGTATAGACAGTTAGGCTACTAATGACAACGAAAACACCCATCGCCAAATGGTTGATTGCGGGCCTTTTATAAAAGGCGTAAATAGCCCCCTTTTTCTGCGAAAACCCCGCAACGAAAGGCTCTACGGCATGGATTCGCGCAAATTGACTTTCGAATTTATCCCTCTATAGTGGTGCGGGCCCTGCGTGGGGGGTACTGATGATTTCAAGCATAAATAGGAGGCCATCATGGCTGACAAAAAAGCGCAGTTGATCATCGAGGGCTCAGCCCCCGTCGAACTGCCCGTCCTATCCGGTACCATGGGTCCCGATGTAGTGGATGTACGGGGCCTCACCGCCACGGGCCACTTCACCTTCGATCCTGGCTTCATGTCGACCGCCTCCTGCGAGTCGAAGATCACCTATATCGACGGCGACAAAGGCGTCCTCCTCCATCGCGGCTACCCCATCGAGCAACTGGCGGAGAAATCCGACTACCTGGAAACCTGCTACCTGCTGCTGAACGGCGAGCTGCCCACCGCCGCGCAGAAGGAACAGTTCGTCGGCACCATCAAGAACCACACCATGGTTCACGAGCAGCTGAAGACCTTCTTCAACGGCTTCCGCCGCGACGCCCATCCGATGGCCGTGATGTGCGGCGTGATCGGCGCCCTCTCGGCCTTCTACCACGACTCCCTGGACATCAATAACCCGAAGCATCGCGAAGTCTCCGCGCATCGCCTGATCGCCAAGATGCCGACCATCGCCGCCATGGTGTACAAGTACTCCAAGGGCGAGCCGATGATGTATCCGCGTAACGACCTGAACTACGCGGAAAACTTCCTGCACATGATGTTCAACACCCCCTGCGAGACCAAGCCGATCAGCCCCGTGCTGGCCAAGGCCATGGACCGCATCTTCATTCTCCACGCCGACCACGAGCAGAACGCCTCCACCTCCACGGTGCGCCTGGCCGGCTCCTCCGGTGCCAATCCGTTCGCCTGCATCGCCTCCGGCATCGCCGCCCTGTGGGGACCGGCCCATGGCGGCGCGAACGAAGCGGTGCTGCGCATGCTCGACGAGATCGGCGACGTGTCCAACATCGACAAGTTCGTCGAGAAAGCCAAGGACAAGAACGATCCGTTCAAGTTGATGGGCTTCGGCCATCGTGTCTACAAGAACTTCGACCCGCGCGCCAAGGTCATGAAGCAGACCTGCGACGAGGTCCTCCAGGAGCTGGGCATCAACGACCCGCAACTGGAACTGGCGATGAAGCTGGAAGAAATCGCCCGCCACGACCCCTACTTCGTGGAACGCAACCTGTACCCGAACGTCGACTTCTACTCGGGGATCATCCTCAAGGCGATCGGCATTCCGACCAGCATGTTCACCGTGATCTTCGCCCTGGCGCGTACCGTCGGCTGGATCTCGCACTGGCAGGAAATGCTCTCCGGCCCCTACAAGATCGGCCGCCCGCGCCAGCTCTACACCGGCCACACCCAGCGCGACTTCACCGCCCTCAAGGATCGCGGCTGAAACCCGTCACGCCCGGCGAGAAAGGCTGCTTCGGCAGCCTTTTTTGTGCCCGCCCCTTTCCGCCGGACACAAAAAAACCGCCCCCGGAGGCGGTCTTTTTGCAACGAAGGCGCGCTCAGCGCTTCTCGGCGGCGCTACGCAGGGCCTTGAGGGTGTTCAGCGGCGCATCGACCACGAAGCTGTTGGCCAACCAGGAAGGAATGCTGCCACCCGGCTCGGTTTCCACCTGGTAGGTCACTTCCGTCACGCCCTGCCCCTTCGGCTGCAACTTCCACTCGCCGACCAGCTTGGGCACGCGGATCTGGCCCTTTTCCTCGGGGATATAGGTCGGATCGGCCTTCAGGTGACGGATCACGGTGCCATCCGCGGTCTTCTCGGTGGTGACATGGATGACCACGTCGCGACCGGTGACCGGCCAGGGCATGTCGATCTTCGAGTAGGTCCAGGCGTCGGCGCCTTCCTGCTTCAGGAGTTTCATCTCGGCGCAGGCATGGATCCACTTGCAGGAACCCTTGACGTCCTCCTGCAGCGCCTCGATGGTCGCCACGTCGGCCTTGATGTCGGTAACGCCGCGATAAGCCTTGTACTTGGAGCCCTGGACACTGCTGAGGTAGACCTTCACGCCGTCCTCGTCCTTGGCCAGCTTCCAGTCTTCGGCCAGCGCATTGCCGGCCACCCCGAACACTGCGGCAGCCAGCACGGTCATACGCAAAATGCCACGCATCGTTCCTGTTCCTCTCTTTATGGTTATTTTCGGTTCGCCGGCCGGGCGGTCGACGCCCTGCAAGCCGCGATCCTGAGCCTTCGGCGCAGGATGCGCAGCAGTATGGCGTGAGACAGCCAGACTTCCAACCCGTTCAAGCGGCAGTGATGACTTCCCACTCCGCGATCAGGGCCAGCGCCTGCTCACGGCTGTCGCCGCAGATTTCCGGATCGGCGCCGAACTGGCCGCACACAGCCGGTCGCTCCGGTCGGCCGAACAGCCCGCAGAGATGGTTTTCGTCCAGGTGCAGGCAGCGTACGCCCGCGGGCTTGCCGGCCGGCATGCCCGGCAGCGGAGAGGAAATCGACGGTGCTATGCAGCAGGCGCCGCAGCCGGCTCTACATTGCATGGGAAGGATCTCGCCCGAAAGTTGGCAGAGGAGCGGCCAGGACAGCCGTCCGGAACGGGCGCAAAGAATACGGACCGGCCAGGCCGCCGCCAAGCCCGGCGGATCAGCGGCGCGTTTCCGCCTCGAGACGCGCGCTGCGAAGCTGCCACTGCTCGCGGTTGCCGGCAGCGAACAGCCAGGCCCTGGCCGACTCGGTCGCAGCCCGCCATTGCACCCGGCCCGGCTCGCGCAGGTCGAGGGATTGCGCCGCCGTCGAGTGGCCGAGGAAGGCGTTGCCAGCGGAACTCCAGTAGCCGGCGACCCCGGCCGGCAAGACCCAGGAGCGACCTTCCGCCTCGTCATCGACGATACCGGACAAGCGCTCCCCCGCTCCACGCCGCCAGGACAGGGCGACCCGGTTCAGCTCGCTGTCCGCCAGCGCGACGCGCACCTCCACGCCGCCCTGGCGCGGCTCGAACGACAGCTCGTAGGCGCTGAGCCGGCCATCGGCGCAGCGCAGGTGCCCCTTCAGGGACAAGCGTCGACCGACCAGCTCGAAGCTCTCCAGGCTCTGCTCCTGGCAGCGCAACTGCAGGCGACCGGCGCTTTCCCGCCCGGCCCCGAGAAAACCGCCCTCGCTCTCCCACAACGGCGGCCGGGCGCTACCCGCCACTGACAGGGCGAGGCTCTTGCCGCCCCAGCTCAAGCGGTATTCGCCCAGGTTGAAATCGCGCGGGATGGCAAACGCCGGCGGCACCCGCAGCTCGCTCCACAGAGCCGGCTCCCGCGACGCCTGGCTCGCCCACCAGGCGGCCGCCAGCACGACGGCCAGCCCGCTCAGCGCGAGCCCCCAGACCAGCGAGCGCTTGTGCAACCGCATACCTTTCATCCTTTTCCGAGCACCAACCCCTACCGACCGATGCCTGCCCACTTGGTTTTATCGCCGCAGCCAATTAGGCTGCGCCGTCCCAGCCCTCCGGAGCCCATCCATCATGCCTGTCTGGCTGCAAACCGCCTTATTGCTAGCCTGCTCCAACCTGTTCATGACCTTCGCCTGGTATGGCCACCTGAAGACCCTCAACAGCAAGCCCTGGATCATCGCCGCCCTGATCAGCTGGGGTATCGCGCTGTTCGAATACCTGCTGCAGGTGCCGGCCAACCGCATCGGCTACACCGAACTCTCGGTCGGCCAACTGAAGATCATGCAGGAAGTCATCACCCTGGCGGTCTTCGTCCCGTTCAGCGTCTACTTCATGCAGCAGCCGCTGAAACTGGACTACCTCTGGGCCGGCCTGTGCCTGCTCGGCGCGGTGTACTTCATCTTCCGCACCTGAGCCGCGTCACGAACGTAGCCGGGCGATCAGGCTGGAGGTGTCCCAACGACCGCCGCCCATCGCCTGCACTTCGGCGTAGAACTGGTCGACCAGCGCCGTGACCGGCAACTGCGCGCCGTTGCGTCGCGCCTCGGCGAGCAGGATCGACAGGTCCTTGCGCATCCAGTCCACGGCGAAGCCGAAGTCGAACTCTCCGGCCAGCATGCTCTGGTGGCGGTTTTCCAGTTGCCAGGACTGGGCCGCGCCCTTGCCGATCACCTGCATCGCCGCCTCGCCGTCGAGACCGGCGCACTGGGCGAAGTGCAGCGCCTCGGCCAAGCCCTGGAGCAGCCCCGCGACGCAGATCTGGTTGACCATCTTGGTCAATTGCCCGCTACCCACGTCGCCCATCCGCCGGACCATCCGCGCATAGCTGCGCAGCAGCGGTTCGGCGCGTCGATAGAAGGCCTCCTCGCCACCGACCATCACCGTCAGGGCGCCGTTGACCGCGCCCACCTGGCCGCCGGAGACCGGCGCGTCGAGAAAGCCCAGCTCACGCTCGGCAGCCAGCAGCGACAGCTCGCGGGCGACTTCCGCCGAAGCGGTGGTGTGGTCGACAAACAGGCTGCCCGGCGCCATTCCGGCGAAGGCGCCCTGCTCGCCCAGCGCCACGGCACGCAGGTCGTCGTCGTTACCGACGCAGCAGAACACCAGTTCGGCGCCGGCACAGGCCTCGCGCGGCGTATCGGCGTATCGTCCGGCGTATTCCTCGACCCAGCGCAGCGCCTTGGCCGACGAGCGATTGTAGACGCAGACGTGATAGCCCTCGCGCTGCAGGTGCCCGGCCATCGGGTAGCCCATCGTGCCCAGGCCGAGAAATGCGACCGCAGTCATTCCGTCATCTCCTCGAAATCCGATCCCGCAGCCTAGCACAGCGGTTTGCCGAGGTCCGGAAGCCCCGCCATACTCAGCGCGGACCCTGGTATGGATAGCTCCGATGCCTCACTGGCTGGTAATCGATCTGGAGGCCACTACCGCGGAAGGCGGCTGGCCCCTGGAGGAAATGGAAATCATCGAGATCGGCGCCACCCTGGTCGCCGCCGCGGACGCCCGCGAACTGGACCACTTCCAGCGTTTCGTACGACCGGTCAGGCGGCCGCTGCTGACCCACTTCTGCCGCGACCTCACGCATATCAGCCAGGCCAACGTCGATGGCGC
This sequence comes from Pseudomonas sp. YA1, assembly GCF_058680555.1. Lineage (NCBI taxonomy): Bacteria > Pseudomonadati > Pseudomonadota > Gammaproteobacteria > Pseudomonadales > Pseudomonadaceae > Pseudomonas > Pseudomonas sp. YA1. Next base: position 155,239 of record NZ_JBZWBG010000011.1, on the reverse strand, counting down.
CGCCCATCTCGACACGGTCTGGGAAGCCTTCGAGCGCTGGCTCGCCCAGCATCGTCCGCGACTGGCCGGCTGGGCCAGCTGGGGCGACTACGACCGCCGCCAGTTGGAGCAGGAATGGCGCCAGCACGGGCTGACCAGCCAGCTCAGCGAAGTGCCGCACGTCAATCTCAAGCAACGCTTCGGCGAAGTCCGCCAGCTGCCCCGCCCGGTCGGCCTGAACGCGGCCCTGCAACTGGCCGGGATGAGTTTCCAGGGCCAGCAGCACCGCGCCCTGGAGGATGCCCGCAATACCGCACGGCTGCTGCCGCTGGTATTGCCGGTGGAGCATTGAACGAGGCCCGCGCCGCCTAGTGACGCCTTTCCGAGGCTTGGGCATACTGGCGGGCCTTTTCAAACCCGCCTGTTCACCCCTTCAGGAGAAGCCCATGTTCAAGGTCAACGAATACTTCGACGGCACCGTCAAATCCATCGCCTTCGACATGACCGCCGGCCCGGCCACCATCGGCGTGATGGCGGCAGGCGAATACGAATTCGGCACCAGCCAGCTGGAGATCATGCATGTGGTCGCCGGCGCGCTGACGGTCAAGCTGCCGGGCAGCGACGAGTGGCAGGAATACGCCAGCGGCAGCCAGTTCACCGTCCCGGCGAACAGCAAGTTCCAGCTCAAGGTCGCCCAGGACACCGCCTACCTCTGCGAATACCGCTGAGCCCGGGCAGACAGGAAAACCGGCCGCAGGCCGGTTTTTTCTTGCCCGCCGTCCAGCGGCGGCGGAGGGATCGGTACGCTCATCCGCCGCTGGAGCGGCTTGCCTAGCCCATTCAGCCCTGCGGGAAGCGGTAGTGGCCGATGACCTGGTAGCGGAACAACAGGTCCTCTTCCCGCACGCCGGCACCGATGTTGTGCAACACCAGCGGCCTGCCCTCCAGCCTGCGATCGGAAAGCACGCCGATATGCAGCAGGCCGTTGTCCAGGCGCCAGGCGACGATGTCTCCGGCCCGGTAGGCGGAGGCGTCGCGGCTCGGCGTCAGTGCCAGGCCCTGGCGGCTGAACCAGGTCATCAGGTTCGGTACGCGGCGGTGATCGATGTTGCGGTCGGTGCCTTTCATCCCCCATTGCTGCGGGTAGGCCGCGAAGTGGCGACGCATGTCCTCGTGCACCGCCTTCTGCAGGTCCAGCCCCTGTCCACGCAGCGCACGGACCACCACGTCGGTGCAGACCCCGGTCTGCAGCGGCACGTCGCCGCCCGGATAGTCCAGTTGCCGGTAGGCCGGGTCGTAGCCCAGGGTTACGCCCACCTGGGCACGCGCCGCATCCACCAGTCGCTGCGGTTCGACCGCAGCGGCCGCCGCCAGTGGCAGTCCGAGCATGGCGAGCAGCAACAGGCGGCGCAGCGCGCCGGATACGTCCTTGTCCATCCTTTCCTCCTAGGCGCCCGCGGGCGCGTCCTGGTCCTTCGCGTATCCCAGCGGATACAACAGTTCTTCCTTGTAGCCGGCCCAGACCCGGATGGCGTCCGGGAAGCTGTCGTCCAGCGCCGGGTCGCCGCTGTCGACCAGCAACGGGCGGCCCCCGAGGGTCCCCAGCTTGCGCTTGGTGGCGACCACCCGCATGCGCTCCAGGCCGATGGCGCGCAACACCCGGGGACTGATCTGCTGGTTGCCGCGACCGATCACGTGGCCCTGGCCGCCGATGGCGGTGACCAGCAGGAACGCCGGATGACCGTCCACCAGTTCGAACAGCCGCGCCTCGTCGACGTCGCGGGCGAGCACCGCGCCATTCTCCAGCACGTCGACGCCCAGCAGGGTGGTTTCCAGGCCGAGGTTGCGCGCCAGGCCATGCAGGGTCGAGCCCGGTCCGAGCACATAACGCACGCCGTCTTCCCAGCTTTCCGCCAGCCAATCGGCGAGGTCCACCAGCACCAGCTCCTCGGACTCCATCCCTGCCTGCTTCACGTGCTGCATGAAGTGGCCCTCCTCCGGCACCGTCATCTCGCCGTACCAACGCGCGGCGACGCGGCCGGCGCGCAGCGCCTCTTCGTCGAGATCGCGCACCTCGCCGCTGGCCAGGCGCACCAGGCCGCCCTCGACCAGGCGCCTGGCCAATTCGCCGGCGGCGCGTGGACTGATGGCATAGACCCCGGAGTGGATCTTCACCCCGGCCGGAATGCCGAGCACCGGCTGTTGCTCGCGCACCACCCCGGCAACATCCCGTGCTGTGCCATCACCACCGGCGAACAGGATCAGGGCGACGCCGGCCTCCTGCAAACGCTCGACCGCCAACCGGGTATCCGCCGCGCTGCTGACCGCTCCCTGCCACTCGCCGAGCAGGCGATGGCGGAAGCCCATGCGCTCGAGCAACTCGCCGCCCATGGCCCCGGGAAAGGTCAGGAACTCGATCTTCTCGACCAGCGGCAACAGGCACTCCAGGGCTATCCGGGTGCGCTCCAGCGCACGTGGTTCGGCGCCTCTGGCCAGGGCCTCGGCAGCCACCCCGTCGCTGCCCTTCAAGGCGACCGGGCCACCCAGCCCGGCCAGGGGATTGACCACCAATCCCAGGCGAAACATGTCCATACTCATCCTCGGGCGAACTCCAGGGCGCCCACACCGGTCGGACCACTATAACCAGAAAAACCCAGCGGTAGCCGGCAAGCTGGCACGCCGACTGCAAGATTGCTATGGTCCATGGCTTTCGCGTTGGAGCGGCACGACATCCGCCGTTTGTCACGGCGGTTTCATCTGCGCTCCCTAGACTGCCGATAAACCTGATGAGGAGACGGGCAATGAATTCGCAACACACCGATACCGCCAAGCGCCGCGTGATCCCCTTCAATACGCAGCAGCACAGCGGTGGCGCCATCATCGACGCCCAGGGCCGGGAGATCCCGATCACCGAGGTGATGATCCAGCGCGCCTGCCGCGAACTGGACAGGTCCCTGGAGCAGGAACAGAAGCAGGCCTGAGTGCCCGCCAGCACGACTTCGAAGCCCGGCATCCGCCGGGCTTTTTTTCGCTTGCGCGAAGCCGCGCCCTAGCTCGGCGCCGACAGGTCCTCGCCGACCAGGTCGAGGAAGGTCTCGACGATCCGCCGCGAGCGCTGTTCGCGCAGGCACACCAGGGTCTCGGTCAGGCGTCGCTGGCAATCGACGATGGGCAGCGCATGGACCCGCGTGTCGGCGCCGAACTCCGCGGCCGACACCACCCCCACGCCGATCCCCGCCACCACCGCCTCGCGCGAGGCCTCGCGGCCCTCGACCTGGATCGCCGGGCGGATCCGCAGGCCGGCGCGGCTCATCTCCTCCTCCAGGGTCTGGCGGGTCACCGAGCCCTGCTCGCGCAGCACCAGCGGCATGTCGTCGAGATCGGCGAGGCGGATCGACTCGCGCCCGGCCCACGGATGGCTGAGCGAAACGAAGGCGACGATCGGGTCGTTGCGCAGGGTCAGCGAAAGCAACCGCTCGTCGCTGACGTCCCGGCCCAACAGGGCCAGGTCGGCCTGGTAGCTGAACAGTCGCTGCAGAGACTCGTCGGTATTGCCGGTCTCCACCCGCACCGCGATGCCCGGATAGCGCTCGCAGAAACGCGCGATCTGCGGCAATACGTGCACCGGCGCATCCACCGCCAGGGTCAGGGTGCCGGTCTGCAGGGCGCTGGAGGCGGACAACAGCTCCTCCGCCTCGGCCTCGATCGCGAACAGCCGCTGGGTCACCGCGAGCAGGCGCTCGCCCAGTTCGCTCAGGCGCACCGAGCGCTTGTTACGGTGGAACAGCAGCACGCCGTAACGCTCCTCCAGCTTGCGCACCTGGTCGGAAACCGCCGGCTGGGTGAGAAACAGGCGCTCGGCGGCGCGCGTGAAGCTGCCGTACACGGCGACTGCATGGAAAGCCTTCAACTGCGCATGGGATACCGACATGGACCTTCACCACTCCAGGCAGGACAAGGGGTTCCGCGCCATGGGCGGCGCACACGGGGATGACCGTTCGGTCAACTTCCTCGACCCACGCCGCGCCAGGCCTACGGACAAACAAGTAAAACTTATATTTAAAATTTGATAAATCGATTTCATTTATTTATCCGGAATTGTTTCCATCGCTTCACCACAGCGCGCCAGCGCCTCGGCAGCCAGCCCCTGCCTGGGCATCCGCAACCCTTACCCAGGAGGTGAAGCCGACTCCAGATCCCTCTGACCAGGCACCGCGACATGGCGGTGCGGAAGTGCTCATCAGAACAACAACAAGGCGTGTTCCCCTCACACCTGCCGGCACCGATAACAAGATCGAGGTCAGAACCATGAATCAACGTCCCGGGACGGCGCTGCCGTCCTCTCCCGTGTCCAGCTTCCAGCGCTGGCGCCTGCAGATATTCGCGATCACCTGGCTGGCCTACGCCGCCTTCTATTTCACCCGCAAGGCCTTTTCCGTCGCCAAGCTCGGCATCGCCGAAGATCCGGGCTTCCAGTTGGACAAGATGGCGATGGCCGATCTCGACGCCATCTATCTCGCCGCCTATGCCGTCGGCCAGTTCACCTGGGGCGTGCTGGCCGACCGCTTCGGCCCGCGCATCGTGGTGTTCGGCGGCCTGCTGATCTCCGCACTGGCCGCGCTGGTCATGGGCACCTTCGCCACCCTGCCGATCTTCGCCACCTGCATGGTGGTCCAGGGACTGGCGCAGTCCACCGGCTGGTCGGGGCTGTGCAAGAACATCGGCAGTTTCTTCGCCACTCACGAACGCGGTCGGGTGCTCGGCCTGTGGAGCACCTGCTACGCCTTCGGCGGCCTGGTCGCCTCGCCGTTCGCCGGCTGGTGGGCGTACAGCGTGTTCGGTACCTGGCACGCGGCGTTCTACTCCAGCGCCGCGGTGGTCGGCGGCGTGGCCCTGCTGTTCCTGTTGTTGCAGCGCAACCGCCCGGAGGACGTCGGCCATCCACCCGTCGAACCGCAGGTCGCGAGCGAGGCCGTGCGCTATGCCGGCTTCAGGCCGGAAGGCGGCAACGGCGGCAGCCTGCAGGTACTCGCCAAGGTGGTGCGCAACCGCACGGTGCTCTGCCTCGGCCTGGCCTACTTCCTGCTCAAGCCGGCGCGCTACGCGATCCTCCTGTGGGGACCGGTGATCGTCTACGAACGCATGCCGGCGCTCGGCAAGGTCGGCGCGGCGATCGTTCCCACCGCCTTCGAGGTAGCCGGCCTGCTCGGCCCGATCCTGATCGGCTTCGCCTCGGACAAGCTGTTCGGCGCACGGCGCATGCCGGCCTGCGTGATCAGCCTGCTGGCGCTGACCGTCTGCCTGGCACTGTTCGTCCCGGCGATGACCACCGGCAGCATTCCGATAGTGGTCGGCCTGCTGTTCATGATGGGACTGACCCTGTACGGCCCGGACTCGATGATCTGCGGCTCCGCCGCCATCGACTTCGGCACCGGAGAGGCCGCCGGCACCGCCTCCGGCTTCGTCAATGGCTGCGGTTCGGTGGGCGCGATCCTCGGTGGCCTGCTGCCCGGCTATTTCGACACCTACACGGTGTTCATCGGCTTCACCGTCGCCGCCCTGATCGCCACCGCGGTGCTCCTCCCGCACTGGAACAGCCGACCCGACGGTGTCGTGAAAGGCCACAGGAACATCCCCAGCCTGGGGGACTTCCGCCCGATCCGCTCCTGACTCCGGCGCGCCCGCCGCGCCACCAGCGTCTTTTCAAGCCAGGGAAACCCTCATGCATATCGAACGCTTCGAAGTCGTCAAACGCCGGGCCGAAATGGCCCTGCACGGCAACACTCTCTACATCGGCGGCCAGGTCGCAGACGACCCCAGCGGTGACATCCAGGACCAGACCCGCCAGGTCCTGGAGAACATCGACCGGCTGCTCCAGAGCGTCGGCAGCGACCGCGGCCAGGTGCTCTCGGTACGCATCCTGCTCGCCCACCGGGAGGACTACGCCGGTCTCAACCAGGTCTGGGACCAGTGGTTTCCCGAAGGCCGGGCGCCGACCCGCGCCTGCAGCCTGGCCGAGCTGATCGACCCGCGCTGGCGGGTGGAAATGATCGTCGTCGCCGCCCGTCCGCAGTGAGAGCACAGCCATGACCTTCCGACCCTTCTGGCTGGACCAGGCCCTACGCTCCGAACATGCGGCCCCCTGCCCGCCGCTGGCCGGCGATACCCGCGCCGACCTGTGCATCGTCGGCGGCGGCTACACCGGCCTGTGGACCGCCATCATGCTCAAGGAGCACGATCCCGGGCTCGACGTGGTGCTGGTCGAGGCCGACCTCTGCGGCGCCGGCGCCAGCGGCCGCAACGGCGGCTGCGCGCTGTCCTGGTCGGCCAAGTTCTTCACCCTGGAACGGCTGTTCGGGCTCACCGAGGCGATCCGCCTGGTCAAGGCCTCCGAGGACAGCATCCGGGCCATCGGCGCCTTCTGCCAGCGCTACGACGTCGAGGCCGACTACCGGCTGGACGGCACCCTCTATACCGCCACCAACCCGGCCCAGGTCGGCAGCACCGACAGCGTGATCGCCGCCCTGGAACGCCATGGCATCAACTCCTTCGTCAAGCGCCCGCTGGCCGACGTGCAACGCCTGGCCGGCTCGCGCCGGCACCTGGAAGGCTGGTTCTCGCCGGCTGCCGCGACGGTGCAGCCAGGCAAGCTGGTTCGCGGCCTGCGCCGGGTCGCCCTGCAACTGGGGGTACGCCTGTACGAAGGCACGCCGATGCGAGGACTGGAGCACGGCCGCCCGGCGGAAGTGGTCACCCCCCACGGGCGGGTCGTCGCCGACCGCGTGGTGCTGGCGCTGAACGCCTGGATGGCGAGGGCCTTCCCGCAATTCGAACGCAGCGTGGCGATCGTCTCCAGCGACATGCTCATCACCGAGCCACGACCGGACCTGTTGCAGGAGATCGGACTGACCAGCGGGGTCAGCGTGCTCGACTCGCGGATCTTCGTGCATTACTACCACAACACCCCGGACGGCCGGCTGATGCTCGGCAAGGGCGGCAACACCTTCGCCTACGGCGGACGCATGCTGCCGGTGTTCGATCGCCCCTCGCCGTATCTCGGGCAACTGCGCGGCAGTTTGCGGGAGTTCTTCCCCGAGTTCGCCGAGGTCGCCATCGAGGCCAGCTGGAACGGTCCATCGGATCGCTCGGTGACCGGCCTGCCGTTCTTCGGCCGACTCGACGGCCGCGACAATGTGTTCTATGGCTTCGGCTACTCCGGCAGCGGCGTCGGCCCATGCCACATGGGCGGGCAGATCCTTTCTTCGCTGGCGCTCGGCCTGGACAATCCCTGGACCCGTTCGCCGCTGACCCAGGGACCGCTCGGTCGCTTCCCGCCGGAGCCGATCCGCTATGTCGGTTCGCTGATGGTGCGCAACGCGATCCGTCGCAAGGAGCACGCCGAAGACGCCGGCCGGCGCCCGCGTCATCTCGACGTACGCCTGGCCAGGTTCGCCGCCGCCGCGGGCAAGGCCGACAAGGGTTGAGCCGCTTTCCGGGCGCCTCTTCAGCCCACTCGGGGGTGCCCTTCTTTTTCCTTCGGTTTCGATTTCGCTCAAGCAAAGGTCGTAAAAAGCGCATTTAATTCACCCGTCAGCCTGTGCGAGGCTGTTCCAACCCCTGGCCCAGTTTTCCTTCATGCACCTACCGACGACGCGCACCCTGCCCTACCAGCCTTCCGCCAACCCGGCCGGAACGCCCGCGCGTCTACCCCGCAAGCACAGCCGCTGGCTGGAACTGGAGCCGCTCGCCCTCCCTCTCGAACTGGCCTTCTGGGCGCTCTGGCATTGCCGCCACGCGCGTCCGCCGGACGCTCGTCACGCCTGATTTCCCTCCGGCCCCGCGCAACGGCGGGGCCGGCCTGCCGCTTGCATGCCGTTCCGCGACGCTGCCGTCGCCGGAGCGCCGCTGCGAGCGTCGCGACGCTACCGGACAAGACCGACAAGAGAGCCCCATGAACTTCGCCTGCGAACAAGAAGCCCAGGATTTCCTGGCCGCCAATCCCGATATCGAACTCTTCGAACTGTTCATCCTCGACGCCAATGGCGTGCCGCGCGGCAAGCTGCTGCACCGCGACGAACTGCTGGCCGTCTACCGCAGCGGCCGGCCGCTGCCGAGCACCATCCTGGGGCTGACAATGAACGGCGAGGATGTCGAGGACTCCGGCCTGGTCTGGGACGTCGGCGACATCGACTGCCGCGCCTACCCCCTGTCCGGCAGCCTGGTGCGCCTGCCCTGGCGGCAGATCCCGACGGCGGCGGTGCAGGTCAGCATGCACCCGAGCGAGGGCCTGCCCGCCAGCGTCGCCGATCCGCGCCACCTCCTGGTGCGCACCATCGACGCGCTGAAGAGCGAGGGCTATCACCCGGTGATGGCCGCCGAGCTGGAGTTCTACCTGCTCGACCGTGAGCGCGACGCCAACGGCCGCCCGCAACCGGCTCGCGACGCCGATGGCGGCCGCCCGCGGGCGACCCAGGTCTACGGCCTGCGCGAACTGGAGCAGATCGAGCCGTTCCTCGCCGACCTCTATGCCGCCTGCAAGGCGCAGGGCCTGCCGGCACGCACGGCGATCTCGGAATACGCCCCGGGCCAGGTGGAAATCACCCTCGACCACGGCGACGCCCTAGTCGCCATGGACCAGGCGATCCGCTACAAGCGCCTGGTCAAGGGCGTCGCGCACAAGCACGGAATGCTCGCCTGTTTCATGGCCAAGCCGTTCGACGACCTGGCCGGCACCGGCATGCACCTGCACGTCAGCCTGGCCGACGAACAAGGCCACAACCTGTTCGCCAGCGACGACCCCGCCGGCACGCCGTTGCTGCGCCAGGCGGTCGGCGGCATGCTCGCCAGCCTGCTCGACTCGCTCCTGCTGTTCTGTCCCAACGCCAACTCCTACCGGCGCTTCCAGGCCAACAGCTACGCGCCGCTGGCGCAGACCTGGGGCGTCGACAACCGCACCGTGAGCCTGCGCGTGCCGGGCGGCCCGGCCTCCAGTCGGCATATCGAGCACCGCATCTGCGGCGCCGACGCCAACCCCTACCTGGCCGCCGCGGCGCTTCTCGCCGGGGTCCACCGCGGCATCCGCGAAGGCATCGATCCGGGCGCGCCGGTGGAGGGCAATGGCTACGCCCAGGCCGGCAAGCGCCTGCCCACCGACTGGCTGACCGCCCTCGACGCCCTGCAAGGCTCCGAGTGGGCGCGGGAAGCCTTCGGCGAGCCGTTCCTCGGCGTCTACCTGGCGGTGAAGCGCGCGGAATACCGGCAATTCATGGGCGAGGTCGGCGAGCAGGACTGGCGCTGGTACCTGACCCAGGCCTGAGCCACCCCGGACCCGCCCGCATACGGCGGCGCGCCGGCAGGACGCGCCGCACTGGAATAAGGAATACCCGATGAACGCAGCAATCCATCCACGTCCGGCCGCGGAACGCGCGCCGTCCTACTACGCCGCCACGCTCAACGAGGAAACCGACTATCCGACCCTGCTGGGCGCGGTGACGGTCGACATCGCCATCATCGGCGGCGGCTTCACCGGCGTCGCCACGGCGGTCGAACTGGCCGAGCGTGGCTACAAGGTGGCCCTGGTCGAGACCCATCGCATCGGCTGGGGCGCCAGCGGGCGCAACGGCGGCCAGGTCACCGGCAGCCTGTCCGGCGACGCGGCGATGCACAAGCAGATGCGCCAGTGGCTGGGCGCCGAGGTCGAGGACTTCATCTGGCACCTGCGCTGGCGCGGCCACGAGATCATCCGCCAGCGGGTGGAGAAGTACGGCATCGCCTGCGACCTCCGCCATGGCCACCTGCATGCGGCGATGAAGGCCAGCCACATGGGCGAGCTGCAGGCCTCCTACGAGGAGGCGGTGCGCCGCGGCATGGGCGACCAGGTGGTCCTGCTGGACAAGGCCGGCGTCCAGGCCCACCTGGAGACCGAGCTGTACTGCGGCGCGCTGAAGAACACCCGCAACATGCACCTGCACCCGCTCAACCTGTGCATCGGCGAGGCCAGGGCGGCGGCCGGCCTCGGCGCGCTGATCTTCGAACATTCCGAGGTCCTGGATATCGTCCACGGCCCGCGGCCGGCGGTGATTACCCGCGAGGGAAGGATCGAGGCGCAGCAGATCCTGCTTGCCGGCGATGTCTACCACAAGCTCGAACGCAGGCAGCTCAAGGGGATGATCTTCCCGGCCATGGGCGGAATCGTCACCACCCGGCCGCTGGGCGAGCTGGCACGGGAGATCAACCCGCAGGGGCTGGCGGTCTACGATTGCCGCTTCGTCCTCGATTACTACCGCCCCACCGCCGACGGCCGCCTGCTGTTCGGCGGCGGCGCCAACTACTCGGGCCGCGACTCGCGGGACATCGCCGCCGAGCTGCGGCCATGCATCGAGCGCACCTTCCCGCGCCTGAAGGGCGTGGAGATCGAGTTCCAGTGGAGTTGCGCCATGGGCATCGTGATGAACCGCATCCCCCAGCTCGGCAAGCTCTCCGACAACGTCTGGTACTGCCAGGGCTACTCGGGGCACGGCGTGGCCACCAGCCACATCATGGGCGAAATCATGGCCAAGGCGATGAGCGGGAGCCTGGAGCAGTTCGACACCTTCGCCCGTTGCAAGCACCTCAAGGTGCCGCTGGGCGACCTCTTCGGCAATCCGATGCTGGCCGCCGGGATGTGGTACTACCAGCTCATGGAGAAGCTGCGCTGAAGCGCGAGGGATGGCGGGGTCCGCGGAAGGCCTAGTCGGCCTTCTTGCGGATCCAGTAGAGATAGGTGCCCGCCTCTTCCTGCTGCTCGACCAGCTCGTGGCCGAGGAACACGCAGAACTTGGGGATGTCGCGGCGGGTCGAGGGATCGGTGGCGATCACCTTGAGCAGGCCGCCGGGCGCCAGGTCGCGGACCTTGTTGTGCAGCATCATCACCGGCTCGGGACAGTTCAGGCCGGTGGCGTCGAGAATGGCGTCGACAGAATGGGTCATCGGGAAACTCCGCAACAGAATCCGCGCATTGTCGCGCATGCGGCGCGGCCGGTCACCTGTCCCCGGCCGGAACGCCGCCGCTTCAACGTTCGAGGCGGCGCAGATGGCAGGTCACTTCCTCGCGGTCGTGATACAGCTGCTTGCAGCCGATCGCCACCTTCAGGCCGCGCGCGTCGAAGCTCTCGCGCAGGCGCTGGAGGATCTTGCGCACCTCGGCGTAGCGCTGCTTCATCGGCAGCTTGAGGTTGACCACCGCCTCGCGGCAAAGCCCTTCGCCGATCCAGGTCTCGATCAACGCACCGGTGCGTGCCGGCTTCTCGACGATGTCGCAGACCATCCAGTCGACCCGCTGGCGCGGGCGGTACTGGTAGCCGTCGACCTTCTGGTGGTCGACCAGCCCGGAATACATCAGGTTCTCCGCCATCGGCCCGTTGTCCACGGCGGTCACCCGCATCTCCCGGTTCACCAGTTGCCAGGTCCAGCCGCCCGGCGCCGCGCCGAGGTCCACGGCGAGCATGTCCGGCGCCAGACGCTTGTCCCATTCGCTGCGCGGGATGAACTGGTGCCAGGCTTCCTCCAGCTTCAGCGTCGAACGACTCGGCGCCTCGCGGGGAAACTTCAGGCGCGGGATGCCCATCGGCCAGAGCGCGCTGTTGCGCGGCTCGGCGAGGCCGACGAAGACCTCCCGGCCGGAGCGGAAGGTCAGCAGCAGGCGCGGCAGCGCCGGGTCCTCCTGCAACCGCCCGGCCTTCACCAGCGCGGCGCGCAGCGGTTTCTCGAACTTGCGGCAGAAGGTCGAGACCTCCTTGCCGGCATTGGTGTCCAGCACCTCCAGCCAGAGGCTGCCGCAGACCGGATAACTCGCCAGTTCCGCCAGCAGCACCTCGATGCGCTGGCTTTCCGGCAATTCGATGAAGCCGGGTCCGCGCGCCCACTGGCGCGGGAAGATCAAGTCGGCGAAACGCAGGCGGCGCATCAGGCGCTCGGCGCCGTCGGCGTCCTGGCAGACGAACTCGACGTGGGCGCTGGCCGGCTTGCTCTTGGCGTAGCCGGGAATCTCGAGAGTGGCTGCATGCTCGGCGATTTCGGCGCAGACTTCACCTTCGAAGCCTGGCCGGCAGTGCATCAACAGGGTATTCATGGGGTTGTCTCCTTGGCCGCGCACTATAGTGCCGGGCATGCCTCAAGGGAACTGCAGCGACCGTTCGTCGGTCCAGTGTATATGGCAGGAGCCCTCGAGCCGGTCTAGCTTGAAGGTTTCGAACAACGCTATCCCAAAGTCTGACTCTCGCCAGCGGCCGGTACCGATGGGATCGGGCCACCGCGCATTACCGAGGTAACGGCACCCTGGCGTCCGCGGACGCCGCGGGTCCCGGGCGAAGCCAGGCACTATCGGCTCGACGACGGGCCTGGCGTCAGGACGAGGCCAGGCCCGCCGCCCCCGGGCCCGCCGTGAGGAAATCAGAAATGCCTGCTTTGGACAGCCTGAAAACCCTTCGCAGTCTCGCTGTGGACGGCAAGACCTACCACTACTACAGCCTCCCGGAAGCCGCCCGGACCCTGGGCGATCTCGGCAAGCTGCCGATGTCGCTGAAGGTCCTGCTGGAAAACCTCCTGCGCTGGGAGGACGGCAGCACCGTCACCGGCGACGACCTCAAGGCCCTCGCCGACTGGCTCAGGGAGCGCCGTTCCGACCGCGAGATCCAGTACCGCCCGGCGCGGGTCCTGATGCAGGACTTCACCGGGGTGCCCGCGGTGGTCGACTTGGCCGCCATGCGCGCGGCCATGGCCAAGGCCGGCGGCGACCCGCAGAAGATCAACCCGCTGTCGCCGGTGGACCTGGTCATCGACCACTCGGTGATGGTCGACAAGTTCGCCAGCGAATCGGCCTTCGAACAGAACGTCGAGATCGAGATGCAGCGCAACGGCGAACGCTACGCCTTCCTGCGCTGGGGCCAGAACGCCTTCGACAACTTCAGCGTGGTGCCGCCGGGCACCGGCATCTGCCACCAGGTCAACCTGGAGTACCTGGGCCGCACGGTCTGGACCAAGGAAGAGGATGGCAGGACCTACGCCTTCCCCGACACCCTGGTCGGCACCGACTCCCACACCACCATGATCAACGGCCTCGGCGTGCTCGGCTGGGGCGTCGGCGGCATCGAGGCGGAAGCCGCCATGCTCGGCCAGCCGGTATCGATGCTGATCCCCGAGGTCATCGGCTTCAAGCTCACCGGCAAGCTGCGCGAGGGCATCACCGCCACCGACCTGGTGCTGACCGTCACGCAGATGCTGCGCAAGAAGGGCGTGGTGGGGAAATTCGTCGAGTTCTACGGCGACGGCCTGGCCGACCTGCCCCTGGCGGACCGCGCCACCATCGCCAACATGGCCCCGGAATACGGCGCCACCTGCGGCTTCTTCCCGGTGGACGAGATCACCCTCGGCTACCTGCGCCTGTCCGGGCGTCCGGAAAGCACGGTCAAGCTGGTCGAGGCCTATAGCAAGGAACAGGGCCTGTGGCGCGAGAAGGGCCACGAGCCGGTGTTCACCGACACCCTGCACCTGGACATGGGCGAAGTCGAGGCCAGTCTGGCCGGACCGAAGCGCCCGCAGGACCGCGTGGCCCTGCAGAACGTCGCCAGCGCCTTCAACGAGTTCCTCGGCCTGCAACTGCATCCCTCCAGCACCGAAGAAGGCCGCCTGCTCAGCGAGGGCGGCGGCGGCACCGCGGTCGGCGCCAACGCCGCCTTCGGCGAGATCGACTACCAGCACGACGGCCAGACCCACCGCCTGAAGAACGGCGCGGTGGTGATCGCCGCCATCACCTCCTGCACCAACACCTCCAACCCCAGCGTGATGATGGCCGCCGGCCTGCTGGCGAAGAAGGCGGTGGAGAAAGGCCTGCAACGCAAGCCCTGGGTGAAGAGTTCGCTGGCGCCGGGCTCCAAGGTGGTCACCGACTACTTCAAGGCCGCCGGCCTGACCCGCTACCTCGACGAACTCGGCTTCGACCTGGTCGGCTACGGCTGCACCACCTGCATCGGCAACTCCGGGCCGCTGCTGGAGCCGATCGAGAAAGCCATCCAGCAGGCCGACCTGACCGTCGCCTCGGTACTCTCCGGCAACCGTAACTTCGAAGGCCGCGTGCACCCGTTGGTGAAGACCAACTGGCTGGCCTCGCCGCCGCTGGTGGTGGCCTACGCCCTGGCCGGCAGCGTGCGGATCAACCTCAGCGAGGAACCGCTGGGCACCGGCAAGGACGGCCAGCCGGTCTACCTGAAGGACATCTGGCCGAGCCAGAAGGAAATCGCCGAGGCGATCCAGAAGGTCGACACCGAGATGTTCCACAAGGAGTACGCCGAGGTCTTCGCCGGCGACGAGAAATGGCAGGCGATCCAGGTGCCGCAGTCGGACACCTACGAGTGGCAGGCCGACTCCACCTACATCCAGCATCCACCCTTCTTCGAACACATCGCCGAGGCGCCGCCGGCCATCGCCGACGTCGAGCAGGCGCGGGTGCTGGCGGTGCTGGGCGACTCGGTGACCACCGACCACATCTCCCCTGCCGGCAACATCAAGGCCGACAGCCCGGCCGGCCGCTACCTGCGCGAGCACGGCGTGGAACCGAAGGACTTCAACTCCTACGGCTCCCGTCGCGGCAACCATGAGGTGATGATGCGCGGCACCTTCGCCAACATCCGCATCAAGAACGAGATGCTCGGCGGCGAGGAAGGCGGCAATACCCTGTACGTGCCCAGCGGCGAGAAACTGGCGATCTACGACGCGGCCATGCGCTACCAGCAGGACGGCACCCCGCTGGTGATCGTCGCCGGCAAGGAATACGGCACCGGCTCGTCGCGCGACTGGGCGGCCAAGGGTACCAACCTGCTGGGCGTGAAGGCGGTGATCGCGGAGAGCTTCGAGCGCATCCACCGCTCCAACCTGGTCGGCATGGGCGTGCTGCCGTTGCAGTTCGAGAACGGCCAGGACCGCAAGAGCCTGAAGCTGACCGGCAAGGAGGTGCTGAACATCCGCGGCCTCGGCGGCGAACTCAAGCCGCACATGCCGCTCAGCGTGGAAGTGACCCGCGAGGACGGCAGCCAGGACAGCTTCAAGGTCCTTTGCCGCATCGACACCCTCAACGAGGTCGAGTACTTCAAGGCCGGCGGCATCCTCCACTACGTGCTGCGCAGCATGCTCTGAGGCAGCGGCGGTACGCGCGGAGGGGTGGCTTCGGCCACCCCTTTTTCATTCCGGCGCCCGGGGCGGCGGGCGCTTCGCAGGGAGAACAACGCCCCTGCGTCATCCGCCGATACCCCGCAGTACCGGCGAATGGCCGCCTCGCGCTTATCCGCCAGGCCCCTCCCCAGCCCATGCGCGCCGCCGGGAATGACACGAAACCGTAACGTATTGACCTCCATCAGCGAATCCGCCATCTATCCGACCACGTGGTCGGTTCTCATGCTTTGGGTCAATAGCTATCTGTTTTTCCTCGTGAAAGCATTCACAAATCCCTCATGTGAAAGGCGTTTTCGCCGATGCAGAGGTAAATGCTTCACTTGTTTTGGAAGGCCCATGCGCAACAATCAACCCATCACCCAGCACGAGCGCGTCTATCCGGCGGAGCAACGCCTGATCACCACCACCAATCTCAAAGGCATCATTACCTACTGCAATGAAGCCTTCATCGACATCAGCGGCTTCAGTCGCGAGGAGCTGATGTCCGCGCCGCACAATCTGATCCGTCACCCCGACGTCCCGCCGGCGGTGTTCGCCCACATGTGGACCACCCTCAAAGCCGGCCGCCCGTGGATGGGGATCGTCAAGAACCGCTGCAAGAACGGCGACCACTACTGGGTCAGCGCCTATGTCACGCCGATCTACGACCAGGGCGCGGTGGTCGGCTACGAGTCGGTGCGGGTCAAGCCGACCGCCGAACAGATCCAGCGCGCCGAGGCCCTCTACCGTCGCCTCGGCGCCGGCAAGCCGGCGATCCCCCGGCGCGACCGCTGGCTGCCGGTACTGCTCGACTGGCTGCCGTTCATCCTGATCAGCCAGATCGGCTTTCTCATCGGTATCTGGCTGAACTCCTGGTGGGGCTTCATCCTCGCCGGCCTGCTCGCCGTTCCGCTCGGCCTCGCCGGACTGCGCTGGCAGAAGCGCGGGCTGAAGCGCCTGATGCGGCTCGCCGAACAGACCACCTCCGACCCGCTGATCGCGCAGATGTACACCGACAGCCGCGGCGACCAGGCGCGCCTGGAAATGGCCATCCTCAGCCAGGACGCGCGCCTGAAGACCTGCCTGACGCGCCTGCAGGACACCGCCGAATACCTCACCGAGCAGGCGCGCCAGGCCGACACCCTGGCCCACCACAGCTCCGCCGGTCTGGAACAGCAGCGCGCAGAGACCGAGCAGGTGGCCACCGCGGTCAACGAGATGGCCGCCACCACCCAGGAAGTGGCGAACAATGTCCAGCTGACCGCCGACGCCACGCAGAAGGCCAACGAACTGACCTCGCGCGGCCGCGACATCGCCGCGGAGACGCGCAACGCCATCCAGCGCCTGTCGGAGTCGGTGGGCGAGACCGGGGCCGCGGTGAGTCGCCTGGCCCAGGACAGCAACGAGATCGGCGGCGTGGTCGATGTGATCAAGGGCATCGCCGACCAGACCAACCTGCTCGCCCTCAACGCCGCTATCGAGGCGGCGCGGGCCGGCGACCAGGGACGCGGCTTCGCCGTGGTGGCCGACGAAGTGCGCTCGCTGGCGCAACGCACCGCGGCCTCCACCGAGCAGATCCACCACCTGATCGCCAAGTTGCAGAACACCGCCAACGATGCGGTACATACCATGGAGAGCGGCCTGCAGCAGGCCGAAGCCGGGGTCCAGCGAGTGCTGGAAGCCGACAGCGCGCTGGTCGGCATCAGCGAGGCGGTCAGCAACATCACCGAGATGACCACCCAGATCGCCGCCGCCGCGGAAGAACAGAGCGCGGTGGCCGAGGAAATCAACCGCAACATCAGCACCATCGCCGCCCTGGCCGAGCAGACCTCCGACGAGGCGCTGCGCACGGCGAAACTGAGCGAGGAACTGACCACCACCGCGCAGAGCCAGTATTCCCTGGTCGAGCGCTTCAACCGCTGAGATCAGGCCGCGGGGAGGAAGCTCCCCGCGCCTGCCGTCACTTGAAGTCCCATTGCATCTGCGCCGGGATGCTCACCGCGCTGGACGACTGCACGCAGACGTCGAGGTAGTCGGTGAAGCGCGGTGGCGCGGAGATCCCCTCCTCCAGCAGACGGCTGTTGTCGAACAGGTAGTTGAGGTCGGCAAAGCCGCTGTACAAGCGCAACGCGCGCAGGACCAGACGCGGATTGGCCGGGCCGATGCGCGACTCGAAACTCTTCGCCAGTTCCTTGAGGTCGTCCACCTCCACCTTGCGGTAGCGCTCGCCTACCGGCGCCGCCCCGTTGGCGCGGGCGAAGGCCTCGTCGATCTCGCCGAAGGTGCAGGCGGCGCGATGGCCGGCGGAGATATGGTAGAGGCTGTGCCCCAGGCACGGCTTCAGCGCCAGGCCGATCAGCGCCTCGGCGCAGTAGTCGACCGGGATCACGTCGATCTGCTCGTCCAGGCCGCAGGTGAAGCTTTCCAGGGCGAAGCCCATGCGGAAGACCCAGAAGATGCTGCCGGAGGCCTGGCAGCCAAGGGTACGGTGGCCCACCACGATGGATGGCCGCGCCACCACCAGGGGCAGGCCCGGCAGTTCCTCGCGCATGCGCCGCTCGATTTCCGCCTTGGACGCGGTGTAGTCCACCAGTTGCTGCTCCGCCGCCGGGAACTCCCAGGACTCGCTGATCGGCGACTCTCGCTGCGGTCCGCAGCACATCGCGGTACCGACGTGGAGGAAACGCTTCAGTCGCTTCGAACGGCTCAGCACGTCGGCGAAGGCGAAAGTGCCGTCGACGTTGACCGGCCAGATGGTCGGGTTCTTCGAGAACGACGCCACGGCGGCGCAATTGATCACCCGCTCCACCTGCATCAGGCGCGGCGTCTCGCGGGCCAGCCAGGAGGTGTCGAGGAAATCGCCGCAGATGATCTGCTCCGCCCGCAGTGCCAGGCAGTCGGCTTCGTCGACGCCATGCATCAGCAGGTTGCCGCGCAGGCGTTCGAGCCCCTCCTGGCGGGATTCGGCGCGGACCAGGAAGGACAGGTTGGCGCCGTGCCCGGCGGCGATCAGCTGGGCGGCGACCGAACCGCCGAGAAAGCCGGTGGCCCCCGTCAGCAGGATGCGTTCGCGGGTATCGATAGCGGTGATCTGCTCACCGTCGGCATGCATGTTCATGTCTTCCCCCCTCAGAGAAGTCAGTCGCCCACGCCTCAATGCGAGGGTGGTTGCGCCGCAGCTTATGAGGGGATGCCTTAAGGAACCGTTAATGGCCCTGGAGCCCGCGAAGGAAGCCGGCCACCTCCCGCGCCGTTGCCGCCAGGTGCTGCTCGTGGGTCAGGCCGGAGGCCTTCAGCGGCTTGAGGTCGTGGTCCGCCGCGGCCAGCCAATGCAGGCGGATCGTCGGCGCCAGTGCATAGCCCGCCACCGCCTCGCGGTTGCCCAGGGCATCGCGCTCGCCCTGGACGATCAGGGTCGGCGTGCGCAGCCCGGCGAGGTGCGCGACCCGCGGCTTCTCCGGCTTGCCGGCGGCGTAGAACGGGTAGCCGAGGCAGACCAGGGCATCCGCGCCCAGCTCGTCGGCCAGCAGGCTGGCCATGCGCCCGCCCATCGACTTGCCGCCCAGGGCCAAGGGCCCGTCCAGGGTCTCGCGGACCTGCGCATGGACTCGCCGCCAGCAGTCGAGCAACTGCGCCTGCGGATTCGGCGGACGCTTGCGGCCGTCCTCGCGGCGCTGGGCCATGTAGGGAAACTCGAAGCGCGCGACGGCAATGCCCTGGGCAGCGAGCAGTTCGGCGATGCGCTCCATGAACGGGCTGTCCATCGGCGCCCCGGCGCCATGGGCGAGAATCAGGGTGGCCGACAGCGAGCCGGCCGGGCGGTTCCATTTCAGCGACAACTTGCCACACCTCGTATGCAGTGGGGGCCGGGAAGCCAATTGATCCCGATCAATATTTCATAACGCCCCATTATCCATGCTTCCTCTCGCTAATTACGCCAATTAGACCAGCCCCAATGGGGGGACGCCCGGCATCCCAACTGCCGGAAAAAGCCATAGCGTATAACCGTGGATGGAAGCCCATAGCATGAGCACCACTAACCCAGAGTCCGCCTATAACTACAAGGTGGTCCGCCAATTCGCCATCATGACCGTGGTCTGGGGCATCGTCGGCATGACCGTCGGTGTCCTGATCGCCGCCCAGCTGGTATGGCCCGACCTGAACTTCGGCTTGCCGTGGACGAGCTTCGGCCGCCTGCGCCCGCTGCACACCAACGCGGTGATCTTCGCCTTCGGCGGTTGCGCACTGTTCGCCACCAGCTACTACGCGGTGCAGCGCACCTGCCAGGTGCGACTGTTCTCCGACACCCTCGCCTCCTTCACCTTCTGGGGCTGGCAACTGGTGATCCTGCTGGCCGCCATCAGCCTGCCGCTGGGCTACACCTCGTCCAAGGAGTACGCCGAGCTGGAGTGGCCGATCGACATCCTGATCACGGTAGTCTGGGTCGCCTACGCGGTGGTGTTCTTCGGCACCCTGGTCAAGCGCAAGGTCAAGCACATCTATGTGGGCAACTGGTTCTTCGGCGGGTTCATCCTCACCGTCGCCATGCTCCACGTGGTGAACAACCTCGAGCTGCCGGTGACCTTCACCAAGTCCTACTCGCTGTACGCCGGCGCCACCGACGCCATGGTCCAGTGGTGGTACGGGCACAACGCCGTGGGCTTCTTCCTCACCGCCGGCTTCCTCGGCATGATGTACTACTTCGTGCCCAAGCAGGCCGAGCGTCCGGTCTACTCCTACCGCCTGTCCATCGTCCACTTCTGGGCGCTGATCGCGGTGTACATCTGGGCCGGCCCGCACCACCTGCACTACACCGCGCTGCCGGACTGGGCGCAGTCGCTGGGCATGGTGATGTCGCTGATCCTCCTGGCGCCGAGCTGGGGCGGCATGATCAACGGCATGATGACCCTCTCCGGCGCCTGGCATAAGCTGCGCAGCGACCCGATCCTGCGCTTCCTGGTGGTGTCCCTGGCCTTCTACGGCATGTCCACCTTCGAAGGCCCGATGATGGCGATCAAGACCGTCAACGCCCTCTCCCACTACACCGACTGGACCATCGGCCACGTACACGCCGGCGCCCTCGGCTGGGTCGCGATGGTTTCCATCGGCTCGCTCTACCACCTGATCCCGAAGGTCTTCGGCCGCGAGAAGATGTACAGCCTGGGCCTGATCAACGCGCACTTCTGGCTGGCCACCATCGGCACCGTGCTGTACATCGCCTCGATGTGGGTCAACGGCATCACCCAGGGCCTGATGTGGCGCGCGGTCAACGAGGACGGCACCCTGACCTACTCCTTCGTCGAAGCGCTGGCCGCCGGCCACCCCGGCTTCATCGTGCGCATGCTCGGCGGCTTCATCTTCCTGCTCGGCATGTTCCTGATGGCCTACAACACCTGGCGCACCGTCAGTGCCGCCAAGCCGGCCGAATACGAAGCCGCCGCACAGATCGCCTGAGGAGCCGAGCATGAAACACGAAATACTCGAGAAGAACGTCGGCCTGCTGGCGCTATGCATGGCCGTGGCCGTGAGCATCGGCGGCCTGACCCAGATCGTGCCGCTGTTCTTCCAGGACGTGACCAACACCCCGGTCGAAGGCATGAAGCCCTATACCGCGCTGCAACTGGAAGGCCGCGACATCTATATCCGCGAAGGCTGCGTCGGTTGCCACTCGCAGATGATCCGTCCGTTCCGCGCCGAAACCGAACGCTACGGCCACTACTCGGTGGCCGGCGAGAGCGTCTGGGACCACCCGTTCCTGTGGGGTTCCAAGCGTACCGGCCCGGACCTGGCCCGCGTCGGTAGCCGCTACTCCGACGACTGGCACCGCGCGCACCTGTTCAACCCGCGCAACGTGGTGCCCGAGTCGAAGATGCCGGCCTACCCGTGGCTGGTGGAGAACAAGCTCGACGGCAAGGACATCGAGAAGAAGCTCGAAGTGATGCGCACCCTCGGCGTGCCCTATACCGACGAAGACATCAAGGGCGCCAAGGACTCGCTGAAAGGCAAGACCGAAATGGACGCCGTGGTCGCCTACCTGCAGGTGCTCGGCACCTCGATCAAGAACAAACGGTGACGGCAATGGATATCGGGACGCTGCGAGGACTCGGCACGCTGCTGATCATGGTCGCCTTCATCGGTCTGGTGATCTGGGCCTACAGCGGCAAACGCAAGAAGAGCTTCGACGAAGCGACGATGCTGCCCTTCGCAGACGATCCCGAAGCCAAAAAGCACGTCGAGCAAGCTTCTAGGAGTAACAAAGAATGACCACCTTCTGGAGTCTGTACATCACAGCTCTTACCGTCGGTACCTTGATCGCCCTGCTCTGGCTGGTCTTCGCCACCCGCAAGGGCGAGGCCAAGGGTACTACCGAAAAGACCATGGGCCACTCCTACGACGGCATCGAGGAGTACGACAATCCGCTGCCGAAGTGGTGGTTCATGCTGTACATCGGCACCATCGTCTTCTCCGTCGGCTACCTGGTCCTGTACCCGGGCCTGGGTAACTGGAAAGGCGTGCTGCCGGGCTACGAGGGCGGCTGGACCCAGGACAAGCAGTGGGAACGCGAGATGAACATCGCCCAGGAGAAGTACGGGCCGATCTTCGCCAAGTACGCCGCCATGCCCATCGAGGAAGTGGCCAAGGACGAGCACGCCATGAAGATGGGCAGCCGCATGTTCGCCACCTACTGCTCGATCTGCCACGGTTCCGACGCCAAGGGCGCCCTCGGCTTCCCCAACCTGGCCGACAACGAGTGGCGCTGGGGCGGTGACCCGCAGAGCATCGAGACCACCATCCTCGGCGGTCGCCACGCGATCATGGCGGCCTGGGGCGACATCCTCGGCGAAGACGGGGTGAAGAACGTCGCCGCCTACGTCCGCACCGAACTCGCCGGGCTGAAGCTGCCGGAAGGCACCAAGGCCGACGTCGAGGCCGGCAAGCAGATCTTCTCGGTCAACTGCGTCGCCTGCCACGGCCCGGAAGGCAAGGGTACCGCCCTGGTCGGCGCGCCGAACCTGACCAACCCCGGCGCGTTCATCTACGGCTCCAGCTACGCCCAGCTCCAACAAACCATCCGCCATGGCCGCCAGGGCCAGATGCCGGCCCAGGAGCCCTACCTGGGCAAGGAAAAGGTGCACATCCTGGCCGCCTACATCTACAACCTGTCGCACAACCAGGGCAGCAACTGACCCCTCCCCCCACCCGCGCCCTCCCGGGCGCGGGTCCTCCCCCCGGTCTCAGACCTTAGTCCCAGGCGGCGCGACGAAGTGTCGCACCAGCGGACGCCTTTCCTACCCATCCTTTTCAATCGCGTCTAAGCTGCTCTGCATTCGTCCCTCTCCGGCAGAGCGACGGGACACCTAACTTCACCGGCCGAACCCACTCGCCCGGATAGCGCCAGAAAGCCATACGGCCGCCTTGGAAAGCGCTCTGAAGCAGGCATCAAACTGGCGTCGCCCCTGGCCTGGCGCGTTGCAATGCCCACCCGCTTTCTCCATACTTGCCGCCGATTTTTTGTCCCTAAAAAAGTCCATTAACCGTGGAACCCCTAGCATGAGCACAGCAATCAGTCAGACTGCTTATAACTATAAGGTGGTCCGCCAGTTCGCCGTTATGACGGTGGTCTGGGGGGTCATTGGAATGGGTCTCGGTGTCCTGATCGCCGCCCAACTGGTATGGCCCGAATTGAACTTCGACCTGCCGTGGACGAGCTTCGGCCGCCTTCGCCCCCTGCACACCAACGCGGTGATCTTCGCCTTCGGTGGGTGCGCCCTCTTCGCCACCTCGTACTACGTGGTGCAACGTACCTCGCAAGCCCGACTGATTTCAGACACGCTGGCGGCCTTCACCTTCTGGGGTTGGCAGGCCGTGATCGTGGGCGCCGTGCTGACCCTGCCGCAGGGTTTCACCACCTCCAAGGAATACGCCGAACTGGAATGGCCGCTGGCCATCCTCCTGGCGATCGTCTGGATCACCTACGCGATCGTGTTCTTCGGCACCATCGTCAAGCGCAAGGTCAAGCACATCTATGTGGGCAACTGGTTCTACGGTGCCTTCATCCTGGTGACGGCGATGCTGCACATCGTCAACCACATGTCGCTGCCGGTGAGCTGGTTCAAGTCCTACTCCGCCTACTCCGGCGCCACCGATGCCATGGTCCAGTGGTGGTACGGGCACAACGCCGTGGGCTTCTTCCTGACCACCGGCTTCCTCGGCATGATGTACTACTTCGTGCCCAAGCAGGCCGAGCGTCCGGTCTATTCCTATCGCCTGTCCATCGTCCACTTCTGGGCGCTGATCTCCCTGTACATCTGGGCCGGCCCGCACCACCTGCACTACACCGCGCTGCCGGACTGGGCGCAGTCGCTGGGCATGGTGATGTCGCTGATCCTCCTGGCACCGAGCTGGGGCGGCATGATCAACGGCATGATGACCCTCTCCGGCGCCTGGCATAAGCTGCGCACCGACCCGATCCTGCGCTTCCTGGTGGTGTCCCTGGCCTTCTACGGCATGTCCACCTTCGAAGGCCCGATGATGGCGATCAAGACCGTCAACGCCCTCTCCCACTACACCGACTGGACCATCGGCCACGTGCACGCCGGCGCCCTCGGCTGGGTGGCGATGATCTCCATCGGCTCGCTCTACCACCTGATCCCGAAAGTCTTCGGTCGCCCGCAGATGCACAGCATCGGCCTGATCAACGCGCACTTCTGGCTGGCCACCATCGGCACCGTGCTGTACATCGCCTCGATGTGGGTCAACGGCATCACCCAGGGCCTGATGTGGCGCGCGGTCAACGAGGACGGCACCCTGACCTACTCCTTCGTTGAAGCACTGGTCGCAAGCCACCCCGGCTTCATCGTGCGCATGATCGGCGGTGGTTTCTTCCTCACCGGCATGCTGCTGATGGCCTACAACACCTGGCGCACCGTGCGTGCTGCCAAGCCGGCCGAATACGAAGCCGCCGCGCAGATCGCCTGAGGAGCCCGACGTAAATGAAGAACCACGAAATACTCGAGAAGAACGTCGGCCTGCTGGCCATCTTCATGGTGATCGCCGTCAGCATCGGCGGCCTGACCCAGATCGTTCCGCTGTTCTTCCAGGACGTGACCAATACCCCGGTCGAAGGCATGAAGCCGCGTACCGCCCTGGAACTGGAAGGTCGTGACATCTACATCCGCGAAGGCTGCGTCGGCTGCCACTCGCAGATGGTCCGTCCGTTCCGTGCCGAGACCGAACGCTACGGCCATTACTCGGTCGCCGGTGAAAGCGTCTGGGACCACCCGTTCCTGTGGGGTTCCAAGCGTACCGGCCCGGACCTGGCCCGCGTCGGCGGCCGTTACTCCGACGACTGGCACCGCGCGCACCTGTACAACCCGCGCAACGTGGTGCCCGAGTCGAAGATGCCTGCCTACCCGTGGCTGGTAGAGAACAAGCTTGATGGCAAGGACACCGCCACCAAGATGGAAGTCCTGCGCAAGCTGGGCGTGCCTTACACCGACGAGGACATCGCCGGTGCACGTGAAGCCGTGAAGGGCAAGACCGAGATGGACGCCCTGGTGGCGTTCCTTCAAGGCCTGGGAACCTCTATCAAGAGCAAACGGTGAGTGTGATGGATATCGGGACTCTGCGTGGACTGGGCACCGTGGTGATCATGGTCGCCTTCATCGGCCTGGTGATCTGGGCCTATAGCGGCAAGCGCAAGAAGAGCTTCGACGAAGCGACGATGCTGCCCTTCGCAGACGATCCCGAAGCCAAAAAGCACGTCGAGCAAGCTTCTAGGAGTAACAAAGAATGACGACCTTCTGGAGTCTGTACATTACAGCTCTCACCCTCGGCACCCTGCTGGCGCTGACCTGGCTGATCTTCGCCACCCGCAAGGGCCAGCGCAGCAGCACCACCGACGAGACCGTGGGCCACTCCTACGACGGCATCGAGGAGTACGACAACCCGCTGCCGAAGTGGTGGTTCATGCTGTTCGTCGGCACCCTGGTGTTCGCCGTGGGCTACCTGGCCCTGTACCCGGGCCTGGGCACCTGGAAAGGCCTGATGCCGGGCTACCAGTCTGCCGACGAATTCGCCGACAAGGAAAAAGGCTGGACCGGCGTCCACCAGTGGGAAAAGGAAATGGCCAAGGCCGACGAGAAGTACGGCCCGATCTTCGCCAAGTTCGCCGCGATGCCCATCGAGGAAGTCGCCAAGGATCCGCAGGCGGTGAAAATGGGCGGTCGCCTGTTCGCCTCCAACTGCTCGATCTGCCACGGCTCCGACGCCAAGGGCGCCTACGGCTTCCCCAACCTGACCGACGCCGACTGGCGCTGGGGCGGCGAGCCGGAAACCATCAAGACCACCATCATGGCTGGTCGCCACGCCGCCATGCCGGCCTGGGGTGAAGTGATCGGCGAGGAAGGCGTGAAGAACGTCGCCGCTTTCGTCCTCACCCAGATGGATGGCCGCAAGCTGCCGGAAGGCGCCAAGGCAGACATCGAGGCCGGCAAGCAGGTCTTCGCTACCACCTGCGTCGCCTGCCACGGCCCGGAAGGCAAGGGCACCCCGGCGATGGGCGCTCCCGATCTGACCCACCCCGGCGCGTTCATCTACGGCTCCAGCTTCGCGCAACTGCAGCAGACCATCCGCTACGGTCGCCAGGGTGTGATGCCGGCGCAACAGGAACACCTGGGCAACGACAAGGTGCACCTGCTGGCCGCCTACGTATACAGCCTGTCGCACGGCGAGAAGAGCGCCGAATAAGCGCTCCCCTCCCCCACGACCCAGACGGCGCCGGCAACCCCGGCGCCGTTTTATTTTGTGCAAAAGAAAAGCGCGAATGGGACAATACGCGACCAAAAGTCGCACAGTTACCGCAAAAAGCCTGATAGATCAGGCGTATAATCAGTAGGCGTGCAACTATTTTCTGACCCTGTCGGCATGTACCGGCCGGGCGCCCCCCACTGCCGTGGTACGCACTGATGAGCAAACAGATTCCCGTTCAAGACGTCACCCCGCCTGCCAAGGGCGACACCAATAACAACGATCTCTACGCCAAGCGCGAGAAGATCTACACCCGGGCCTTCACCGGTATCTTCCGCCGACTGCGCATGGTGGGCGGTGCGGCGCTCTTCCTCCTCTACTTCGGTACCGTCTGGCTCAACTGGAGCGGCCGCCAGGCCGTCTGGTGGGACCTGCCCGAGCGCAAGTTCTACATCTTCGGCGCCACCTTCTGGCCGCAGGACTTCATGCTGCTGTCCTGGCTGCTGATCGTCTGCGCCTTCGGCCTGTTCTTCATCACCGTGTTCGCCGGTCGCGTCTGGTGCGGCTATACCTGCCCGCAGAGCGTGTGGACCTGGATCTACATGTGGTGCGAGAAGGTCACCGAAGGCGACCGCAACCAGCGCATCAAGCTGGACAAGGCCCCGATGAGCGGCAACAAGCTGCTGCGCAAGACCGCCAAGCACAGCCTGTGGCTGCTGATCGGCCTGGTCACCGGCCTGACCTTCGTCGGCTACTTCTCGCCGATCCGCGAGCTGATTCCCGAGCTGCTCACCGGCCAGGCCGACGGCTGGGCCTACTTCTGGGTCGGCTTCTTCACCCTGGCCACCTACGGCAACGCCGGCTGGCTGCGCGAGCAGGTGTGCATCTACATGTGCCCCTACGCGCGCTTCCAGAGCGTGATGTTCGACAAGGACACCCTGATCGTCTCCTACGATCCGCGTCGCGGCGAGAAGCGCGGCCCGCGCAAGAAGTCCCTCGACTACAAGGCCCAGGGCCTGGGCGACTGCATCGACTGCACGATGTGCGTGCAGGTCTGCCCGACCGGCATCGACATCCGCGACGGCCTGCAGATCGAGTGCATCGGCTGCGCCGCGTGCATCGACGCCTGCGACAGCATCATGGAGAAGATGAACTACCCGAAAGGGCTGATCAGCTACACCACCGAGCACAACCTCAACGGCCAGAAGACCCACCTGGCCCGGCCGCGCCTGATCGGCTACGCCATCGCCCTGGTGCTGATGATTTCCGCCCTGATCACCGCGGTGGTCCTGCGCCCGCTGGTCGGCTTCGACGTCAGCAAGGACCGCGTGCTCTACCGCGAGAACGAACTCGGCCGCATCGAGAACGTGTACAGCCTGAAGATCATGAACAAGGATCAGCAGGACCACACCTACATCCTCGGCGCCAAGGGCCTCGAAGGCCTGACCCTGGAAGGCCGGCGCGAGCTGAAGGTGGCGGCGGGCGACATCCTCAACCTGCCGATGGAACTGTCCATCGAGCCGGAGAAGCTGCCTTCGACCACCAACGAGATCGTCTTCACCATCGAGTCGGCCGACGACCCGAGCATCCATAAAGAAGCGAAGAGTCGCTTCATTGGCCCACGCACCCGTTGAGTAACTTGAGCATGCAGTCCGAGACCCACCCTCAACCCTGGTACAAACACTTCTGGGCCTGGTTCATCGTGGCCCTCCTGGCGACCTCGGTGGTGCTCGGGCTGAGCCTGGTCACCATCGCAGTGCGCAACCAGGACACCCTGGTCACCGACAACTACTACGAGGCCGGCAAGGGCATCAACCGCTCCCTGGAACGCGAGAACCTGGCCGTACGCCTGCAAGTGCACGCCAAGGTCAAGGTCGACGACCTGACCGGCGAAGTCGAAGTGCGCCTGACCGGCAACAGCCGTCCGGAGCAACTCACCCTCAACCTGATCTCGCCGACCCAGCCGGAGAAGGACCGCCGCGTGGAGCTGCTGCGCAGCAACTCCGACCGCGAGCGCTACGTCGGGCAACTGACCGACGCCGTCGAGGGCCGTCGCTTCGTCGAACTGCTCGGCCAGGAAGGCAGCGGCCAGTGGCGCCTGTTCGAGGAAGAGGTGGTATCGCCGACCGTGGTCATGGAGCTGGGTGACGAACCACTCCAGGGAGCAGAAGCGAAGCGCCCATGAGCGCCCCCCTGCCCTGCTACCACTGCGGCTTGCCGGTCCCCGCCGGCAGCCGCTTCGAGGCCCGCGTGCTCGGCGAGACGCGGGCCATGTGCTGTCCGGGCTGCCAGGCGGTGGCCGAGGCCATCGTCGCCGGCGGCCTGGAAAGCTACTACCGGCACCGCAGCGAAAACGCCGCCAACCCCGAAGCCTTGCCCAAGGCGCTCAGCGAAGAGTTGCAGCTCTACGACCGCCCGGACGTACAGGGCGGCTTCGTCCGCCATGAGGGCGAGCTGGCGGAAACCAGCCTGATGATCGAAGGCATCAGTTGCGCCGCCTGCGGCTGGCTGATCGAGAAGCACCTGCGCCAGTTGCCTGGCGTGGCCGAGGCGCGGCTCAACCTGTCCAACCATCGCCTGCACGTGCGCTGGCAGGACAGCCAGTTGCCGCTCAGCCAGTTGCTCGGCGAACTGCGCCAGATCGGCTATGCCGGCCATCCCTACCAACCCGACCGCGCCACCGAGCGCCTGGCCATGGAGAACCGCCGCGCCCTGCGCCAGCTCGGTGTCGCCGGGCTGCTGTGGATCCAGGTGATGATGGCGGTGATGGCGACCTGGCCGGAATTCAACCTCGACCTTTCCGCCGGCATGGACCGCATCCTGCGCTGGGTCAGCCTGATCCTCACCACGCCGATCGTCTTCTACTGCTGCGGCCAGTTCTTCCGTGGCGCCCTGCGTGACCTGCGCACCCGCCACCTGACCATGGACGTCTCGGTGTCGCTGGCGATCGGCGGCGCCTACGTCGCCGGCATCTGGTCGACGATCACCGGCCAGGGCGAGCTGTATTTCGACGCGGTCGGCATGTTCGCCCTGTTCCTCCTCGCCGGCCGCTACCTCGAACGCCGCGCGCGGGAGCGCACCGCCGCCTCCACCGCGCAACTGGTCAACCTGCTGCCGGCGTCCTGCCTGCGCCTGGACGCCGCCAACCAGGGCGAGCGCATCCTGCTCAGCGAACTGCGCGTCGGCGACCGCGTACTGGTACCGCCAGGCGCCGTGCTGCCGGCCGACGGAGTGATCCTCGACGGCCAGTCCAGCGTCGACGAGTCGCTGCTCACCGGCGAGTACCTGCCCCATCCACGCCAGGCCGGCGACGCCGTCACCGGCGGCACCCTGAACGTCGAGGGGCCGCTGACCGTCGAGGTCGGCGCCCTTGGCGACGACAGCCGCCTGTCGGCCATCGTCCGCCTGCTGGAACGCGCCCAGGCGGACAAGCCGCGCCTGGCGGAACTGGCCGACAAGGTGGCGCAGTGGTTCCTGCTCATCGTCCTGCTGGTCGCCGCAGCGGTCGGCGCGCTGTGGTGGCAGGTCGACCACCAGCGCGCCTTCTGGGTGGTGCTGTCGCTGCTGGTCGCCACCTGCCCCTGCGCCCTGTCGCTGGCCACGCCCACCGCGCTCACCGCGGCCACCGGCAGCCTGCACAAGCTCGGCCTGCTGATCACGCGCGGGCACGTACTGGAAGGGCTGAACCACATCGACACGGTAATCTTCGACAAGACCGGCACCCTCACCGAAGGCCGCCTGACGCTCAAGCAGGTGCTACCCCTGCGCGATCTCGACGCGGATCGCTGCCTGGCCCTCGCCGCCGCCCTCGAGAACCGTTCCGAACACCCCATCGCCCGCGCCTTCGGCCGTGCGCCGGAGGCCGCCGACAGCGTCGCAAGCCATCCGGGGCTGGGCCTCGAAGGCCTGGTGGAAGGCCGCCGCCTGCGCATCGGCCAAGCCGCCTTCGTCAGCGACCTGGGCGGCAGCGCCACGCCCGCGATGCCCGGCGACTCCGGACAGTGGCTGCTGCTCGGCGACGAGCAGGGACCGCTGGCCTGGTTCGGTCTCGACGACCGCCTGCGCAGCGACGCCCCCGCCCTGCTCGCCGCCTGCAAGGCGCGCGGCTGGCGCACCCTCCTGCTATCCGGCGACGCCTCGCCGATGGTCGCCAGCGTCGCCGCCGAACTGGGCATCGACGAAGCCCGCGGCGGCCTGACCCCGGACGACAAGCTGGCCATGCTCGAACGCCTGCACGGCGAGGGCCGCCGGGTGCTGATGCTCGGCGACGGAGTCAACGACGTACCGGTGCTCGCCGGTGCCGATATCAGCGTCGCCATGGGCAGCGCCACCGACCTGGCCAAGACCAGCGCCGACGCGGTGCTCCTGTCCAACCGCCTGGACAGCCTGGTGCAGGCCTTCCGGCTGGCGCGCCGCACCCGCCATATCATCATCGAGAACCTGGCCTGGGCCAGCCTGTACAATGGCCTGGTCCTGCCCTTCGCCGCGCTCGGCTGGATCACCCCGGGCTGGGCGGCGATCGGCATGTCGGTCAGTTCGCTGCTGGTGGTGGTCAACGCCCTGCGGCTGACCCGAATCCCTTCGCCGAGGTCCGTATGGCCGCGCTCTACATCCTGATCCCCGTCGCGATCGTCATCGTCGCCATCGCCATCTACGTGTTCTTCTGGGCGGTGGACAGCGGCCAGTACGACGATCTCGACGGCCCCGCCCACAGCATTCTCTTCGACGACGAAGACCCGAAGCACCAGGCCGGCGTCGACGAAGCGGAGAAGCCGTCGAAACCCGAGGACCGACCGCGTGGCTGAACTGGCGCCGTTGCTGGTTTCCGCGCTGATCCTCGGCCTGCTCGGGGGAGGCCACTGCCTGGGCATGTGCGGCGGCCTGATGGGCGCCCTGACCCTGGCCATTCCCGCCGAACAGCGCGGCCGTCGCCTGCGCCTGCTGCTGGCCTACAACCTCGGCCGCATCCTCAGCTACGCCTGCGCCGGCCTGCTGCTCGGCCTGGCCGGCTGGGCGGTGGCGCGCACCCCGTTGGCCGGCGCGCTGCGGGTGGTCGCCGGGCTGCTGCTGATCGCCATGGGACTCTACCTGGCCGGCTGGTGGAGCGGCCTGACCCGCGTCGAGGCGCTCGGTCGCGGCCTCTGGCGCCACCTGGAACCCTTCGCCCGGCGCCTGCTGCCGGTCTCCAGCCTGCCACGGGCCCTGCTGCTCGGTGCGATCTGGGGCTGGCTGCCCTGCGGGCTGGTCTACAGCACCCTGCTCTGGGCCACCAGCCAGGGATCGGCACTGGACAGCGCGCTGCTGATGCTGGCGTTCGGCCTCGGCACCTGGCCGGTTCTGCTGGCCACCGGCATGGCCGCCGAACGGGTGACCGCCCTGCTGCGCCGTCGCGGCGTACGCATCGTGGGCGGCCTGATGGTCATCCTCTTCGGCCTCTGGACCCTCCCAGGACCGCACCAGGCCTGGCTGATGGGGCATTGACGGACGCCCGTCCCAACATCGGGCGACACATCCTGTATACATTCACCCGCTTGATACAAATCAACAGGCCTTCCCGGCGCAATCCCTAGACTTCCCGACTAAAGCTCGCCAACTGGGGATCTCTGGCATGCTCGACACCATTCGCTGGGACGCTGACCTGATTCGGCGCTACGACCTTTCCGGCCCGCGTTACACCTCCTATCCGACCGCCGTGCAGTTCCACGAAGGCATCGGCCCGTTCGACCAGTTGCACGCCCTGCGCGACAGCCGGAAGGCCGGACACCCCCTGTCGCTCTACGTGCACATCCCGTTCTGCGCCAACATCTGCTACTACTGCGCCTGCAACAAGGTGATCACCAAGGATCGCGGGCGCAGCGCGCCGTACCTCGCGCGCCTGGTCCGCGAGATCGAGATCGTCAGCCGCCACCTCTCCCGCGAGCAGGTGGTCGAGCAACTGCACTTCGGTGGCGGAACCCCGACCTTCCTCAGTCCCGGGCAGTTGCGCGAACTCATGTCGCAATTGCGCACCCACCTCAACCTGCTGGACGACGATTCGGGCGACTACGGCATCGAGATCGACCCGCGCGAGGCCGACTGGTCGACCATGGGCCTGCTCCGCGAACTCGGTTTCAACCGCGTCAGCCTCGGCGTACAGGACTTCGACATGGAGGTGCAGAAGGCGGTCAACCGCATGCAGACCCCGGAGGAGACCCGTACCATCGTCGAGGCCGCGCGCACCCTGCAGTACCGCTCGATCAACCTCGACCTGATCTACGGACTGCCGAAACAGACGCCGGACAGCTTCGCCCGCACCGTCGACGAAGTGATCGCGCTACAGCCGGATCGCCTCTCGGTGTTCAACTACGCCCACCTGCCCGAGCGTTTCATGCCGCAGCGGCGGATCAACGCCGACGACCTGCCGAGCCCGGGCCAGAAGCTGGAAATGCTCCAGCGCACCACCGAGCAACTCGCTGCGGCGGGCTACCGCTATATCGGCATGGATCACTTCGCCCTGCCCGACGACGAGTTGGCCAGCGCCCAGGAAGACGGCACCCTGCAACGCAATTTCCAGGGCTACACCACCCACGGGCATTGCGACCTGGTAGGTCTCGGGGTCTCGGCGATCAGCCAGATCGGCGACCTCTACAGTCAGAACAGCAGCGACATCAACGACTACCAGACCAGCCTCGACAACGGCCAGTTGGCGATCCGCCGCGGCCTGCACTGCAACAGCGACGACCGGGTGCGGCGCGCGGTGATCCAGCAACTGATCTGTCACTTCGAACTGGCCTTCGAGGATATCGAGACGGAGTTCGGCATCGACTTCCGCAGCTACTTCGCCGAGCTGTGGCCCGACCTCGAACGCTTCGCCGCCGACGGCCTGATCCGCCTGGACGCCAAGGGCATCGACATCACCTCCTCCGGGCGTCTGCTGGTGCGTTCGATCTGCATGCTGTTCGACCGCTACCTGCCCAGCCTCAACCGGCAGCGCTTCTCCCGGGTGATCTGAAAGCGCACCGCCCTGCCCGCACGACAGGGCGGTGAATCCCCGCCCCTTCTACCGGCTGCCCATGACCTTCATGATCAGCGCCGGGTCGCTGATACCCATCTCCTTGATGGCCGATGCCATCGCTGCCGTCGCCGTCTGCAGGGCGGAGTTGAGTTGTTGCAGCTCCTTCTGCAACTCAGGCACGCGAGCCTCCTTCGTCCCCGGGTCGGACGCCCTCATGGCCTCCTGCAGCTCCCTGAGCTTCTCCTCGATCTTCTTCTTCAACTCGCGGATCATCTTCACCATCGGCCGCAACTCCTGCGGGATATCCTCGTCCTCCTCCTCCACCGGCACCCCCATGGTGGCGGCCAGCTCGCGCCCTGCCTGGGAAAGCTGTACATGCTGATCGGCGGCCTCGGTGCCGGCGGCCGGGTCTTCCGCCTGCTCGGCGGTGCCGGTCCGCGCGGCCTTGGCATCCGCGGCGGCGCGCGACGAGGGCGGCACCTGGGTGGTGATCCAGCCACTGAGGGTCAACATTCCAGTCACTCCGGGAAAAATGGAATTCTTCCATTGGATCGGCCCGCGCTTCGCGAACTTGAGCCCCCTTTTCGTCGCCCCTTGACAGGATGCGACAGGTAGTCGCAGTTGTTTGACGCAAGTCACTGATTGGAAACGCCATCGGCCTGTCAGAAATGGTCGTTGCCAGACCTATGGCTGGCACCCGCATCGCGGCTGCGTTACCCTTACTCCTGTTGTGCCTTTAACCTAGCAAGGACCCCTCAATGGCCGAAACCATCAAGGTGCGCGCACTGCCCCAAGCACACTGCAAGGATTGCAGTCTGGCCCCGCTGTGCCTCCCCCTGTCGCTGACCGTGGAAGACATGGATTCGCTGGACGAGATCGTCAAGCGCGGTCGTCCCCTGAAGAAAGGCGAATTCCTGTTCCGCCAGGGCGATCCTTTCGGCTCGGTCTTTGCCGTGCGCTCCGGCGCCCTGAAAACCTTCAGCATCACCGATGCCGGCGAAGAGCAGATCACCGGCTTCCACCTGCCCAGCGAGCTGGTCGGCCTGTCCGGGATGGATACCGAGACCTATCCGGTATCGGCCCAGGCCCTGGAAACCACCTCGGTCTGCGAGATTCCCTTCGAGCGCCTGGACGAACTGTCCGAGCAGCTGCCACAGCTGCGCCGCCAACTGATGCGCCTGATGAGCCGGGAAATCCGCGATGACCAGCAGATGATGCTGCTGCTGTCGAAGAAGACTGCCGACGAGCGCATCGCCACCTTCTTGGTCAATCTGTCGGCGCGCTTCCGTGCCCGCGGCTTCTCCGCCCAGCAGTTCCGCCTGGCCATGTCGCGCAACGAGATCGGCAACTATCTCGGCCTGGCCGTGGAAACCGTGTCGCGGGTCTTCACCCGCTTCCAGCAGAACGGCCTGATCAGCGCGGAAGGCAAGGAAGTGCACATCCTCGACTCCATCGAGCTGTGCGCCCTCGCCGGCGGCCAGCTGGAAGGCTGAAGCGCCTGCGAACCGCCGACGGGCCCGCCTCAGCGCGGGCCCGTTGTATGATGGGCCCCGAAAAACGCCCAGCCCAGGATCTTCCATGATTTTCGACGAGTTCACCCTCAAGTCGCAGATCCGCGCCGTGCCGGACTTTCCCAAGCCCGGCGTGGTGTTCCGCGACATCACCCCGCTGTTCCAGTCGCCGCGCGCGCTGCGCATGACCGTGGACAGCTTCGTCCAGCGCTACATCGAGGCCGATTTCAGCCACATCGGCGCCATGGATGCCCGCGGCTTCCTCATCGGCTCGGCGGTGGCCTATGCGCTGAACAAGCCGCTGGTCCTGTTCCGCAAGCAGGGCAAGCTACCCGCCGACGTACTCGCCGAGGGCTACCAGACCGAATACGGCGAGGCCTTCCTCGAAGTACATGCCGACAGCCTCTGCGAAGGCGACAGCGTACTGATCTTCGACGACCTCATCGCCACCGGCGGGACCCTGCTGGCGGCCGCGAGCCTGGTACGACGCCTCGGGGCCAGGGTCTTCGAGGCCGCGGCGATCATCGACCTGCCGGAACTCGGCGGCTCCACTCGCCTGCAGGACGCCGGCATCTCCACCTTCAGTCTCACCGCGTTCGCTCTCGACGAGCGTTGATACGCCGGGGCGCGCCCTGGCGCCCCGCGTTCGCTCCTTGCGCCCCATCTTCCGTCTGGTCGAGCCGACCTGGCCATTAATGACTTCGAAATGGCCAGGAATGACCTCCCGCTGTTGGACAATCCTGCAATAATTACATCAGCTAATGACACATTCAGAGGTGTTATAGCGAACTCGCCATAGGGAACCCGAGGAAACCTGTGCGTTTCCCCTCCCCAGAACAACAAAAGGAGTTAGCCATGACTGCCACTGGCACCGCCTCCCCGGTTCGCGCCAATTTCCCCGTGCGGCGGATGGATTTCAGCTTCAGCGAAACCCCGAAGTACTGGTGGGACGGCCAACCCTTCATGACCCAGTTCATGAACAACCTGTCCTCGCTCTTCCCCTACGGCGAAAAATTCTTCGTCGATAGCGTCCGCGCGGTGCGCGACCGCCTGGAGGATCCGCAACTGAAGAAGGACGTCAGCGCCTTCATCGGCCAGGAGGCGATGCACTCGAAGGAGCATGCCGCCTACAACGAATATGCCGAGGAGCACGGGGTCGACCTGGAGTGCCTCGAACTGCGGATCAAGGTCCTGCTGGAAAACGTCAGCAAGGTCACCACCAGGAAACACCAGTTGGCGATCACCTGCGCCCTCGAGCATTTCACCGCGACCATGGCCGCACAGCTGCTCAAGCGCGAAGACCTGACCATCCAGATGCAGTCGCCGAAGATGTACAAGCTGTGGATGTGGCATGCCATCGAGGAGAACGAACACAAGAATGTCGCCTACGATGTGTACCAGAAAGTCTACGGCGGCTACTTCACCCGGGTTCTGGTGATGATGCTGACCACCCTGATGTTCTTCGGCGTCATCGGCTGGTTCCAGCTCGACCTGCTACGTAAGGACGGCCAATTGTTCAACTGGCGCTCCTGGAAGCATGGCCTGGGCACCCTGTTCGGCCTGCGCAAGGGCTTCTTCACCCGCCTGCTGCTGCCCTACCTGGACTACTACCGGCCGGGCTTCCACCCCAGCGACCATGACACCGCGAAACTGGAGAAATACTGGAAGGACAAACTGGCCTTCGCCGATTGAGGCCCGCTTCCGCCAGTGCCGCTCCGCCCCCGACGCCAGGCCCCGCCTGGCGTTTCTTATTCGAGAGAAGAACAGGATATTGCACACGGAAAAGCCTCCGTTTCGACTACCGTTCCTGAATCCGCCATTTTACGGAGGAAATAATTAGTCAATTCCTATCGATTGGCTTTTTACGATGCCCTGAGGTAATATCATGTTCATTATGTTGAACACAAAGGCATTACCTCTCCCCACTTCCCGTCTGGTCTCCCGCGAGCGTCACTGGACCGGCGACCTCTAGCTCCCTCCCTCGACACCTGCTGTCGGTGGCGACCGCCCTTGCGCTTCGCGGTCTTTCCCGCACCTCGCCACCGCTCTTCGTCATCTTTGGCCGCGGCCTCCATTCCGCGGTGCCCATGGGAGGGCAACATGCGTTCCTGGATCTATCTGTTACTGGCTATCGGCGCCGAAGTGATCGGCACCACCTCGATGAAACTGGCCGCCACCCACGCCCCTGTCGCAGGCATGCTGCTGATGTACGGGATGATCGGCCTGTCCTATTTCTTCCTCGCCCTGGCGGTCAAGCGTGTCCCCGTCGGAGTCGCCTACGCCCTTTGGGAAGGCATTGGCATCGTCCTGATCACGGCGGTCAGCGTCGCCTGGCTGGGCGAAAGCATCGGCCTGTACAAGGCCGTCGGCCTCGGCGTGATGATCGCCGGCATCCTGCTGATCAAGTCCGGCACCCGCAACGCCAGCGGCACGCCGGCGCAGCCCCGTGGGGAGGCCGTCACATGCTGACCCTGAACTGGATTCCCTTCGCCTGGCTCGGCCTGGCGATCGCCCTCGAGGTCGTCGCCAACCTGCTGTTGAAATACTCCGACGGTTTCCGCAGGCGCGGCCTCGGGATCGCCTCGATCCTCTGCGTGATGGCCGCCTTCACCGCGCTGGCGCAGGCGGTGAAGGACATCGAGCTGTCACTCGCCTATGCGATCTGGGGCGGCTTCGGCATCCTCGCCACCGTCGCCATGGGCTGGGCGCTGTTCGGCCAGCGCCTGGCCTGGCGCGGCTGGCTCGGCCTGTTGCTGCTGCTGGCCGGCATGAGCCTGCTCAAGCTGGCCTGACGCCTCGGCGTCCAACGAAACGCCCATCATCTGCAGGACCGCGGCGCCGGTGAACAACAGCAGTATCTGTTCCTCACCCAGGGCGCAGATTTCCCGACGCCGCTCCGGCTGGCCGATATAGTCCAGCGACAACTGAAACAGCTGGCGGCCGATCAGGCTGGAGAGGCGGCGGATGGTCGCCTCGCTCACCGCCGGCAACAACCTGAATTCGATGATGTCCTCCGACATGTCCTCGGCGAACTCATCCATGATCTGACGCAGGGCACCACGCAGCACCGGCGAAGCCCCATGCAGTTCGCGCACGCCGACGATGAACGCGGCGGGATTGCTCTCCACGAAGTCGAAGAACAGCCGCACCGTCTCCCGGCAGACCCGCCGCCCCCTTTCCAGGTCCAGCCCGAACGGCGTCGTCTGCGCTCGGGCGCTGGGCGCCGCACGAGTCGCGGCCTCGCGGCGAAGCTGGCGCAGCGGCTGGCGCAGCTGGGTAGAGATGTCGCGGATCATGGTCAGGCCAAGATCGTCGATATCGCGGAAATGCCGATAGAAGGTGTTCGGATTCAGGCCCGCCTCGCGCGCCAGCTCGCGCAAGCCGATGGCCCCCAGGCTGCGGCTGCTGCTGCCCAGGCGCAAGGCCGCCTCCAGCAAGGCGCGTTTGCCGGGAGCGTCGGCAACCCTGTCCTTCGTTTCGTTCATATCGCTCATGTTCCACCTGGTTGTTTCCATGCGCCACAAGTTCGGCCGTTGCGCCGCGCCGACCCTACCTAAGGTTGGCTTGACCCTGAAGTATACAGATGTCTACATTCGCAGGTAGACGAGTGTATACGCCAGCAAACAATCATAACAGGAGCTTGGCCATGAGTACCCAACCCACCCCTGCCGCCGCCCGGCACTGCAAGGTCGCCATCATCGGCACCGGTTTCTCCGGGCTGGGGATGGCGATCCGTCTCCGCCAGGAAGGCGAGGACGACTTCCTGATCTTCGAAAAGGACGCCGGCGTCGGCGGCACCTGGAGAGTCAACAACTACCCTGGCTGCGCCTGCGACGTGCAATCCCACGTCTATTCCTTCTCCTTCGAAGCGAACCCGGAGTGGACGCGGATGTTCGCCCGCCAGCCGGAAATCCGCGCCTATCTGGAGAAGTGCTGGGAAAAATACCGCTTGCAGGAAAAGACCCTGCTGAACACCGAGATCGGCAAGCTGGCCTGGGACGAGCGGCAAAGCCTCTGGCACCTGCATGACGCCCAGGGCAACCATTACACCGCGAACGCCGTGGTTTCCGGCATGGGCGGCCTGTCCACCCCGGCCTATCCGCGCCTCGATGGCCTGGAGAACTTCCAGGGCAAGGTCTTCCATTCCCAGCAGTGGGACCATGACTACGACCTCAAGGGCAAGCGCGTGGCGGTGATCGGCACCGGCGCCTCGGCGATCCAGTTCGTCCCGGAGATCCAGCCGCTGGTGGCCGCGCTCGATCTCTACCAGCGCACTCCGCCATGGATCCTGCCCAAACCCGACCGGGCAATCAGCGAAACCGAGCGCCGCCGCTTCCGGCGCTTCCCGCTGGTGCAGAAGCTCTGGCGCGGCGGCCTCTACAGCCTGCTCGAAGGGCGGGTGCTGGGCTTCACCTTCGCCCCGCAGGTGATGAAGCTGGTGCAGCGCCTGGCGATCCGCCACATCCACAAGCAGATCAAGGATCCGGAACTGCGCCGCAAGGTCACGCCGGACTACACCATCGGCTGCAAGCGCATCCTCATGTCGCACAACTACTACCCGGCCCTGGCTGCCGCCAATTCCACGGTGATCACCGAAGGCATCCGCGCCGTCACCGCCAACGGAATCGTCGACGGCAACGGCCAGGAACGCGAGGTCGACGCGATCATCTTCGGTACCGGCTTCACCGCCAACGATCCGATCCCCCGCGGAGTGGTCTTCGGTCGCGACGGCCGCGACCTGCTGGACAGCTGGACCAAGGGCCCGGAAGCCTACAAGGGCACTACCACCGCCGGCTTCCCCAACCTGTTCTTCCTGATGGGACCGAACACCGGCCTCGGCCACAACTCGATGGTCTACATGATCGAGTCGCAGATCGCCTACGTCCTCGATGCGCTGAAGCTGATGAAGCGCCGCGAACTGCTCAGTCTCGAGGTCAAGGCCCCGGTGCAGGAACGCTACAACGAATACCTCCAGCGCAAGCTGGACCGCAGCGTCTGGAGCGTGGGCGGTTGCAAGAGCTGGTACCTGCATCCGGTCAGCGGCCGTAACTGCACCCTGTGGCCGGGATTCACCTGGCGCTTCCGTGCCCTGACCCGGCAGTTCGACGCCTCCGCCTACCACCTCACCACGACACCGCTCGCCGCCCTGAGCAACGAAGCCCGCCAACAGGCCGAAGGGGTACCCGCATGAAGTCGTTCGAAAACAAAGTCGCCGCCATCACCGGCGCAGGCTCGGGCATCGGTCGCGCCCTGGCCGTGGAGCTGGGCAGGCAGGGTTGCCATCTGGCCCTGGCCGACGTCAATGCCGCAGCTCTCGAGGAAACCCGCCAATTGCTCGCCAGCAGCGGGGTACGCGTCTCCACCGCGGTCGTCGACGTGGCCGACCGCGAGCAGGTGCAGGCCTGGGCCGACAAGGCAGCCAGCGAACATGGCCGGGTGAACCTGATCTTCAACAACGCGGGCGTCGCCCACGCCGGTACCGTGGAAGGCAGCGACTACTCGGAATACGAGTGGATCATGAACATCAACTTCTGGGGCGTGGTGAACGGCACCAAGGCGTTCCTTCCGCACCTGAAGGCCTCCGGCAACGGTCACGTGGTCAATGTCTCCAGCGTCTTCGGGCTGTTCGCCCAGCCCGGCATGAGCGCCTACAACGCCACCAAGTACGCGGTGCGTGGCTTCACCGAGTCGTTGCGCCAGGAACTGGACATGGAGGACTCCGGCGTCTCCGCCAGTTGCGTGCATCCCGGCGGGATTAAGACCAACATCGCCAAGACCGCGCGAATGAACGAGAGCATGGCCAAGGTCACCGGCCAGGCTGCCGACAAGGCTCGCCAGCAATTCAACGACCAGTTGCTGCGGACCACCCCGGAGAAGGCCGCCCAGGTCATCCTGCGCGGCGTGCAGCGCGACAGCCGGCGCATCCTGATCGGCGCCGACGCCCACGCGATCGACGTGATGCTGCGCCTGGCGCCAGTGCTCTACCAGCGCGTGGTCACCGCCAGCATGCGCCTGGCAGCGCGCTTCGCGCCGCGCCCGAAGAGCCCCCAGGGCGCCCGCGAAGCCAGCGAGTGAACAGGCCCGCCGGGTAGCCGCTAGGCTGCCCGGCACGTCATACTCGACAGCCAGTCTCCAGGGCACGGCCGTCATGAACCTTCCCCTTCCGCACTTCCGCTACCATCCCGAACCGCTCGCCAGCGGCAGCATCGAGACTTCCGCCGCCACCTGCCAGTGCTATGGCAAGGCTCGTGGCTACGTCTACACCGGTTCGCCCTATTCCCGCCACGAGTTGCCGCCCGGTAGCCTTTGCCCCTGGTGCATAGCCGACGGCAGCGCGGCCGCCCGCTACGAAGCGAGCTTTTCCGACGATTATCCGCTGCTCGACGCCGGCGTCGCCGCGAATATCGTCACCGAAGTCTGCGAGCGCACGCCCGGCTACGCCTCCTGGCAGCAGGAGCGCTGGCTGGTTTGCTGCGAGGATGCCTGCGCCTTTCGCGGCGACGCGGGGCGTGAGGAAATCGGGCAACTGGGAGCCGAGGGCCTGGCGCAGCGCTTCGCCGATTTCGCCTGGCCGGCTATCACCTGGCAACGCCTCGTCGACGCCTATACGCCCGGCGGCAATCCGGCCATCTACCGCTTCGACTGCCTGCACTGTGGCCAGGCGCATTACGACCTGGACTTCACCTGATAGAACGCGGCCCTACAACCCCATCTGCTTGCCGATGATCTCGTTCATGATTTCCCGCGAACCGCCGCCGATGGAGAGAATCCGGTTGTCGCGATACAGCCGCTCCACTAGGCTTTCGCGCATGTAGCCCATGCCGCCGAGCACCTGCACGGCATCATAGGTCAGGCGATCGGCGACATCGGTAGCGAAGTTCTTGGCCATCGAGATCTCCTTGATCACGCTCTTGCCGGCAGCCATCTTCGCTGCCTGGCGATAGGTGAACTCGCGGGAAACCTCCAGTTGCGTGGCCATTTCCGCGAGACGATGGCGCAGCACCTGGAACTTGCCGATCGGCTTGCCGAACGCTTCTCGCTCGCGCGCCCAGCGCAGCGACTCCTCCAGAGCCAGTTGCGCGGTCATGTTGGCCATCACCGCCAGGGCCAGGCGCTCGCTCTGGAAATTGGCCATGATGCAGGCGAAGCCAGCGTTCTCCACGCCGATCAGGTTTTCCGCAGGCACCCGGCAGTCGTCGAAGAACAGTTCGGCGGTATCCGACGCCCACCAGCCCATCTTCTTCAGCTTGCGTCCGACACTGAACCCGGCAGTGCCCTTCTCCACCAGCAGCAGGCTGATGCCGGCGAAACCCTCGCCGCCGGTACGCACCGCCACCGTGTAGTAGTCCGCGCGCACGCCGCTGGTGATGAAGGTCTTGCTGCCGCTGACGCGATAGTGATCGCCATCGCGCACCGCACGGGTCTTCAGGTTGGCCACGTCGGAGCCGCCGGAGGGCTCGGTGACCGCCAGGGCCATGATCTTCTCGCCGCGCAGCACCGCCGGCACCACCCGCTCGCGCACCTCGGGACGGGCCCACTTGACCACCGGAGGCAAGCCGATATCCAGCGATCCCAACCCGGCGACCAGGCCGCCGGAACCGCAGCGCATGAGCTCTTCGCTGGCCGCCACCTTGGCGAACAGATCGCCTTCGCAACTGCCGCCGTAGGCTTCCGGGTAGCCGATGCCGAGGATCCCGGCCGCGCCGGCCTTGAGATAGAGTTCACGGGGAAATTCCTCGGCCTCCTCCCATTCATCGATGTGCGGCAACACCTCGCGCTCGACGAAACGGCGCACCGAATCCCGGATCAGTTGATGGGACTCGTCGAAGTACTGCTGGAAGTCAGTCATGGCCGGGCTCCTGATGGGAGCCTCAGAACTTACCTAGCGCTTGCTTGGTTTTCAATACGGGAAACTGGCCATCGGCGAGGGCGTATAGGCCGCCCTTCCTACGGACACGGGAGGCACAGGGCTCAGGAGATCGGCCGCCGTCCGGCCAGGGCGTGGGCCAAGGTGCCGCCATCGACCAGCTCCAGCTCGCCACCCAGCGGCACGCCATGGGCGATACGCGACAAGGTCAGGCCGCGGCCGGCCAGTAGCTGGGCGATATAGTGGGCGGTGGCCTCGCCTTCCACGGTGGGGTTGGTGGCGAGGATCACCTCGCTGAAGGCTCCGTCCCTGATCCGCGCTTCCAGTTCGGGAATGCCGATCGCCTCCGGCCCCAGGCCGTCGAGCGGCGACAGGTGTCCCTTGAGCACGAAATAGCGGCCGCGGTAGCCGGTCTGCTCCACCGCGAATACGTCCAGCGGGCCTTCCACCACGCAGAGCAGCGAGTCGTCGCGTCGCGGGTCGGCGCACTGCGGACACAGCTCCTCCTCGCTGAGGGTACGGCACTGCCGGCAATGACCGACCCCTTCCATCGCGGCGGTCAACGCCTGGGCCAGCTTCAGGCCGCCGCTGCGATCGCGCTCCAGCAGCATCAGCGCCATGCGCTGGGCCGACTTCTGCCCGACACCGGGAAGAATGCGCAGGGACTCGATCAGTTGGCGGATCAGCGGGCTGAAACTCATGCAGGACTCGTCGGATAGAGGGAGGGGAATGGCTGCCGGGCGCCGTCCGAAGAAGGCGGACCCGGCACGAACGCGGGATCAGAAGGGCATCTTGAAGCCGGGCGGCAGTTGCATGCCCGAGGTGAAGCCGGACATCTTTTCCTGGTTGTTCTGCTCGATCTTGCGCACCGCATCGTTGACCGCGGCGGCGATCAGGTCTTCGAGGATTTCCTTGTCTTCCTGCATCAGGCTGTCGTCCAGGCTGACGCGCTTGACGTCGTGGCGCCCGGTCATCACCACGCTGACCAGACCGGCGCCGGATTGCCCGGTCACTTCGGCGTTGGCCAGCTCTTCCTGCATCTTCTGCATCTTTTCCTGCATCTGCTGCGCCTGCTTCATCAGGCCGGCCATGCCACCTTTCATCATGTTCTTCACCTCGAATGTCGTCTTGTTGCGTGCGCCAAGCGCCGGTCAGGCCTTGGCTTCCAAAGGTTCGATGGTACCGTCACGGACCACCGCGGCGAACTGCTCGCGCAACTGCCGGACCAACGGGTCGGCATCGATCGATGCCTCGGCCGCCCGCTGGCGCTCGGCACGCCGGCGTGCCGCTGCCTGGGCCGGGGTCTCCTGCTCAGGCTTCTGCAGGGTCACCTCCAGTTTGAGGGTGCGCCCCAGGTGCTGGTTCAGCGCATCGTTCAGCCGC
Source organism: Pseudomonas sp. YA1 (assembly GCF_058680555.1). NCBI lineage: Bacteria > Pseudomonadati > Pseudomonadota > Gammaproteobacteria > Pseudomonadales > Pseudomonadaceae > Pseudomonas > Pseudomonas sp. YA1. Next base: position 111,573 of record NZ_JBZWBG010000011.1, on the reverse strand, counting down.
CGCTGCTGGGTGGCGTTGAACAGCGCGCTCTGGCCCGGATCGAGATGCAGGTGCCAGTGGTCGTCGTCGGCGGCTACCAGCGTACAGTTGGCAGCGATGCTGGCGGTCAGGCCGCCGAGGCCGAGCCGCGGGAACAGCTCCAGCCACTCCGCGGCCAGGCCGGTGGCCGGCTTCGCCGCCGGCAGCGGCTCCTCCACCACGACCACGTCAGGCTCGGGCGCGGCATCCAGGTAGGCCAGGGTATCCATGTCGACTTCGTAGTAGTCGTCCGCGGGCGGTGGCTCGTCGTCCTGCTCGTCCTGCTCGTCAGGCGCTACCGGCAACGCAGCCGGCAGGGCTTCCAGAACGGTTTCCACCACCGCCTCGACCGCCACTGCCGGAGGGACCGAGGGAGCCTCCACGGCTAGCGGCTCGGGCTCGGGCTCGGGCTCGGGCTCGGGCTCGGGCTCGGGCTCGGGCTCGGCAGCGAGGCTCGGAGCCGGCTCTTCCCAGGGCAAGTCGACGACCTCTGCCGCGGCGGCGGGCTCTTCGACAACCGCTTCCGCGACGCGCACCTCGACCGCCGCCGGCGGCGCGGATGGCGCTGCCGCCGGGGCAGCCGGGGCTTCGACGGGCGCAGCCACGACAGGCGCGGCAGCAACGGCAGCGACCGGCGCAGGCGAGGCCGCGCCGGCCACGGGGGAGTTGGCGGGATCAGTCGTGGCCTTGCTGATCCCCAGGTCCTTTAGCGGCGTCCTCGGCGCGCCGTCGGCGTCCGCCGGGCGGAACGCGAGCATCCGCAGCAACACCATCTCGAAGCCGCTACGCGGATCGGGCGCCAGCGGCAGGTCGCGACGGCCGATCAGGCCCATCTGGTAATAGAACTGTACGTCTTCCGCCGGCAACGCCTGGGCCAGGGCCAGCACCCGCTCGCGGTCGCCCTGGCCATTGTCGATCGCTTCCGGCAGGGCCTGGGCGATCGCGACGCGGTGCAGCACGTTGAGTATTTCGGCAAGCACGCCGCCCCAGTCCGGCCCCTGCTCGGCCAGGTGGCGCACCGCTTCGAGCAGGGCGCGCGCATCGCCCTCCAGCAAGGCCTGGAGCACGCCATAGACCTGGCCGTGATCGAGGGTACCGAGCATCGCCCGCACGTCTGCGGCCAGCACCTTGCCCTCGCCGAAGGCGATGGCCTGGTCGGTCAGGCTCATGGCGTCACGCATCGAGCCGTCGGCGGCGCGCCCGAGCAACCACAGGGCGTCATCCTCGAAGGGCACGTTCTCGGCTCCGAGCACGTGGGTCAGGTGCTCGACCACCCGCTCCGGCGGCATGTTCTTCAGGGAGAACTGCAGACAGCGCGAGAGGATGGTCACCGGCAACTTCTGCGGGTCGGTGGTGGCCAGCAGGAACTTGACGTGCGGCGGCGGCTCCTCGAGGGTCTTGAGCAGCGCATTGAAACTGTGCGACGAGAGCATGTGCACTTCGTCGATCAGGTAGACCTTGTAGCGGCCGCGGGTCGGCGAGTACTGCACGTTGTCGAGCAGCTCGCGGGTATCCTCGACCTTGGTCCGGCTCGCGGCGTCCACTTCGATCAGGTCGACGAAGCGGCCTTCGTCGATTTCGCGACAGACCGAGCATTCGCCGCACGGCGTGGAGCTGACCCCGGTCTCGCAGTTCAGGCACTTGGCCAGGATCCGCGCGATGGTGGTCTTGCCGACCCCGCGGGTACCGGTGAACAGGTAGGCATGGTGCAGCCGCTGATTGTCCAGGGCGTTGATCAGAGCCTTGAGCACATGGGTCTGGCCGACCATTTCACGGAAGGAACGGGGACGCCATTTACGCGCAAGAACTTGATAACTCATCGAAAACCGTCGCAGAAGGGAAGCACAAGTCGGCCAATGCTAGCGCAATTTACCCCTTCTGCGCTCGCCGACTTGGCAAACTGCGTGCTAAGAATTCCCCTGGCCCTTCAGCAGCCCTCGTCGGTGGCAATGACTCTACCTTCCCTGACATCGTTCATGCCTCATTTCGGCGCACCGGCGCTGCTCCTGCTGCAGTTGCTCGCCGCCCTGCCAGCGACGGCCGCGGAGACCGACGCGACGCCATTGCGCTTCTCGGTGATGGAAAGCTGGAGCATGCCGTTGGTCCGCCTGCAACGGGGCCAGCCGATCGACGGCATCGTCTACGACATCACCCGCTCCCTTGCCCGGCAGGTCGGCCGCAAGGCGCTCTACCACCCCTACCCGCGCGGGCGCATCGAGCAGGCGATGAACGCTGGCGAAATCGATGTCCGCTGCTACATCAGCCCCGCCTGGCTCAGCCACGACTTCCCCGGCTATCGCTGGAGCGTCGCGCTGCTGGTGCAACGCGACATCCTGGTCGCCCGCGAAGGCTTCGCGCCGATTCCCGAGGCGCTGCCGGCCCAGCGTATCGGTACCGTCCTCGGCTACAGCTATCCCCGCTTGCAAGCGCTGTTCGACATCGGCCGGCTGCGCCGCGACGATGCGCGCACCCAGGACCTGGTGCTGGAAAAGCTGCGCGCCGGCCGCTACCGCTACGCGGTCAGCCATCAACTGTCGCTGCACTGGAGCAACCGCCAGGCGCCGGGGCAGCCGCCACTCCAGGAAGCCGCGCAGCTCGAGGAAACGGCAGTGAGCTGCCTGGTGCGGGATTCCGCAGAGGTTCCGGTGGAAGCGATACTGAAGACGTTCGAGGAAATGAAACGCAGCGGAGAGATCGAGGAGATACTGCAGCGCTACCGATGAGAGCGTCGACGGCCTGCGAAAAATGGCGGGCCTGAAATGGAGGCGGCCCCGCCAGTAGCATCCTAACGCCGACAAGGCATCACCCGACGCCAACTGGTATCGCCTCAGGAACGGGGCGAAGTAATACAGGAAATGAAAAAGCCCGCTAGTCAGCGGGCTCCTATTAGCAGCACGCAGCTCATTCGTAGTAAGCAATGGAGCCCTTGAGCTGATCTGCGAATGTGTAGATGTCATCCAGGGAGGAGATAGGATGACGAGTTTCGTTCTTCTCTTGGTCGAACAGGCCAATGTACTTCTGACTACGATTGAAGTGAAGCCTGCAAATCGGCTTCCGGTTGTTATCGTCCAGCAACACGCCGAAGTAGCTCTGCGTATCGCGATGCACAATCCGCTTCGCATCAACGACAGCCCGAACAATAGCCTTAACGATATGAAACCCCTCCAGCTCCTCCAGCGTGGTGTGGACTCGGTCATCGTCAGTATTGCTTTCAGCCTGAGATGCCATGGAAGGCTCTGCGGGCGCCATCGTGATCGCCGGCTGAATTGCACCGCTCATGGCCGACTTCAAGCGGTCGTTGACCTGATCTCCTAGAAATTGAGACGCAGCCTTTCGGGTTAGAACACCAAACTGCTCTCGCACCTTCTGCGTGATGATTCCGTCGTATACGCGCGCAGCGAAAAACCTCACGAAATCGTCGTCAGGCTGATTGAACTGATTGGCCATTTCCCGCTTGATCTGACTCACGTACTTCAGCTCCCCAGCCGCATTGATGATCGAATCAACATCGAATGCAGCCTTGGTTAGCTTCTGGAGCTCGGGCAATACGTGCTCATCAACATCCAGCAGATCAAGCTCCAGGAACGGCTTTTCGTCCATCTTGTTGGGAGCGTCTAGGTCCGTGAAGAACTTGTAGACCTGCCCGTTAGTGAGGATGGAGATTCGGGCACTCGTGACGTGGAAGTAGCGGAAAAGCTGGCTGGCATGATTGATGTGCAAAGGCTCACCGATCTTCTTGCACTCAATCAGAATCTGAATCTGGCCATCCTTCAGAATGGCGTAGTCGATCTTCTCGCCTTTCTTGGTACCGATGTCGCAGATGTATTCAGGCGTCACCTCGGACGGGTCGAACACATCGTAGCCGAGCACAGAGTTTATGAAGGGCATCACCAAGGCAGTCTTGGTGCCTTCCTCCGTCTGGATCGCCCCGCCTTGCTGTCGAACCTTGGCTGAGAGTGCATTCAGTCGCTCTACGAATTCCATGTCACGCTCCTTGTTGAGAACACATTCATCGTAGTAACAGGCGTCGATACTGGCAATTGGCAAGCACAGCCCGCCAGTTGACCCAGCTCAAAGGCAGCAGCGAAGGCTTCGGTACGGACAGCAGAGCACCAGCTCTACAGCGATTCAGCGGTATGACGACCTACATCAGAGAAAAGCGGACGGCTAGAATCGCCCTTACGGCGCACCACACAGGTGTATCAGGGCGCTGTCACACTCAGAGTTTTTCAGGAGAGGAAGTCCTTTAGAATTAAGGACCTACGAAATGGAGGCGGCCCCGCCAGCCACACCCCGGCACACAATGTTCCCGCTGTGGCTGCTTCCTTCCGGACCTGACCAGGTTGACGGGTAATCGTTGCGGGGGGACCGACAGGGCCACCATTGCAGCCTACCCTCGGGTAGGCCGCGCCATTCTACCGGCTTGCGCGTAAGTTACAACCACTTCAAGCACTTACGTTTGCAATCCATTTCGCGAAAGCGGTTCATTGCTGCTGGATCAGACCCTCCGGCGGCGGCTGGGTCGATACGCTCAGCTCGGTATCGACATACAGGTCCAGGGTGCCCCAGCCCGGCTTGGTGCTGAACGACGCATACTTCTCCTCACCGCGATGGAAGGAGAAGGCGATCCGGTAATCGCTGCCGCCGAACAGCTTCACCGGAAACTCGCGGACCTGGCCGGGCCGGATCTCCCCGGAGAAGGTTTCCACGCCCTGCTCCTTGTAGCTGTAGGCGATCGGCGCCGAAGCCTGGCCACTGTAATGCAGCAGGATGCGCGGCCGCTCGCTCCAACCCACGTAGGCGCCGAACAGCACCACCAATGCGAGCACGCCCAGCAACCGCTGCTTTCTTGCCTTGTCCATCGTTAACTCCAGTCTTCGGAAATCTTTCGCAGCAGCGCCGCCGCTTCAGCGGGCGACGCCGTGCTCGTCGAACAGTTTCAGCAGGCCGTCTTCGTCGAGCACCTTCACGCCCAGCTCGTTGGCCTTGGCCAGCTTCGAGCCGGCGCCGGGCCCGGCGACCACGCAGTGGGTCTTGGCCGACACCGAGCCGGCCACCTTGGCGCCGAGCCCTTCCAGCTTGTCCTTGGCCACGTCCCGGCTCATCGCCTCCAAGGTGCCGGTCAGCACCCAGGTCTGCCCGGCCAGAGGCAGGCCTTCGACCGCCTTGCGCTCGCTCTGCCAATGCATGCCGAACTCACGCAACTGCGCCTCGATGGCCAGGGCACGCTGCACGTTGGCCGGCTCGTCGAAGAAATCGCGCAGGCTTTTCGCCGCTCGCTCGGGCAGACGCTCCACCTGGCGTAGATCGAGCCAGTCGGCGCGGATGATGCCGTCGAGCGAACCGAAGCGGCTGGCCAGCTTTTCCGCACCGGTGGCGGCGATGAAGGGAATGTTCAGCTTGTCGATGAAACCGGCCAGCGAGGCACAAGCGGCGAACTCCGCGGCGACCTCGCCCTCTTCCTGCAACTGCACGCCATGTTCGGCATCGCGCAACTGGGCGATCACCTGGCGGTTGTGCTCGTCGGCGAAGAAGTTGTGGATCTCGTAGGCCACCTCGGCGCCGACGTCCGGCAGGTAGGTCAACACTTCCGGCAGCGCCTTGCCGATCCGCTCGAGCGAACCCAGCGAACGCGCCAGCAGCTTGGCGGTTTCCTCGCCGACGTCGGGAATCCCCAGGGCGAAGATGAAGCGCGCCAGCGAAGGCTTGCGGCTGTCGGCGATGGCCGCCAGCAGGTTGTTGGTGGACAGCTCGGCGAACCCTTCCAGCTCGAACACCTGTTCATAGGTCAGGGTATAGAGATCCGCCGGCGAGGCGACCAGCCCGCGATCCACCAGTTGCTCGACGATCTTGTCGCCAAGACCGTCGATGTCCATTGCCCGGCGCGATACGAAATGGATGATCGCCTGCTTCAACTGCGCCTGACAGGAGAGGCGGCCGACGCAGCGATAGATGGCGCCCTCGCTGATCGACTCCTTGCCCTTGCTGCGCTTGACCAACTGGGTCCGCTCCACCGCCGAGCCGCAGACCGGGCAATGCTCGGGCACCTCGATCGCCTGCGCATCCGCCGGGCGGCGCTCGAGCACCACCTGCATGACCTGCGGAATCACATCGCCAGCACGGCGGATCACCACCGTATCGCCGATGCGCAGGCCCAGGCGGGCGACTTCATCCATGTTGTGCAGGGTCGCATTGGACACCGTGACGCCGGCCACCTGCACCGGCTTGAGGCGTGCCACCGGGGTCACGGCGCCGGTGCGGCCGACCTGGAACTCGACGCCCAGCAGCTCGGTCAGCTCCTCGCGCGCGGGGAACTTGTGGGCGATCGCCCAACGCGGCTCGCGCGCGCGGAAGCCCAGTTCGCGCTGGAAGGCAATGCGGTTGACCTTGAACACCACGCCGTCGATCTCGTAGGCCAGCGCATCGCGTCGGCGACCGATGTCGTCGTAGTAGTCGCGGCAGGCCTGGGCGCCCTTGACCAGGCGCAGCTCGCGACTGATGGGGATACCCCAGCCGCGGAACGCCTCGAGGATGCCCACCTGGGTGTCCGGCAGCGTCCCGCTGACCTGGCCGAAGCCGTAGGCACAGAACTCCAGCGGGCGACTGGCGGTGATCTTCGAATCCAGCTGGCGCAGGCTGCCGGCCGCCGCGTTGCGCGGGTTGGCGAAGGTCTTGCCGCCGGTTTCCAGGGCCTTGGCGTTGAGCGCCTCGAAACCGGCCTTGGACATGAACACCTCGCCGCGCACTTCGAGGGTCTCCGGCCAGCCTTCGCCGTGCAGCTTCAGCGGTACGTTGCGAATGGTGCGTACGTTGCTGGTGATGTCCTCGCCGGTGCTGCCGTCGCCGCGGGTGGCGCCGCGCACCAGTTGGCCGCGCTCGTAGAGCAGGCTGACGGCCAGGCCGTCCAGCTTCGGCTCGCAACTGTACTCGACCTCCGCGCCACCGCCGAGCAGGTCGCCGCCAGGCAACAGGTCGGCCAGTCCTTCGCGTACGCGGCGGTCGAAGTCCAGCAGGTCCTGCTCCTCGAAGGCGTTGCCGAGGCTGAGCATGGGGATCTCATGGCGCACTTCGCCGAACGCCGAGGCCGGAGTGCCGCTGACCCGCTGGGTCGGCGAGTCGGGCGTCAGCAGTTGCGGGTACTCGGCCTCCAGCGCCTGCAACTCGCGGAACAGGCGATCGTATTCGGCGTCGGGAATGCTCGGTTCGTCGAGCACGTAGTAACGGTAGTTGTGAGTGTCCAGTTCGGTTCGCAGTTGCGCGATGCGTTCGGCGGCAGCCTGGGTGTCGGTCATGGTGGGAGTCCGTGAAACGAAAAGAGCAGCCTCGGCTGCTCTATAGAGTAGTTCGCCGCCTCTCCCGCACGAAGAAAGGGGCTGTGGCCGGATCAGCGCTTCTGCATCAGGCTGCGGCGCTCATGGTCGATGATGCGCTGGCGGTAGTGCTCGATGGTCTGGGCGGTCAGCACGCTGCGCTGCTCGTCCTTCAGCTCGCCGTTCAGCTCGTGGGCCAGCTTGCGCGCGGCGGCGACCATCACGTCGAAGGCCTGCTTCGGATGGCGCGGCCCCGGCAGGCCGAGGAAGAAGCTCACGGCGCGGGTGCTGAAGTTGTCGATGTCGTCCAGGTCGAAAGTGCCCGGTTTCACCGCATTGGCCATGGAGAACAGGATCTCGCCATTGCCGGCCATGCTTTCGTGGCGATGGAAGATGTCCATGTCGCCGAAGCGCAGGCCGCTCTCGAGGATGTTCTGCAGCAAGGCCGGCCCCTTGAAGCCGCTTTCGTCGCGGGCGATGACGTTGATGATCAGCACCTCGTCGACCGGAGCAGGTTCGGCGGCGACCGCAGGGGCTTTCTCCCGCTCTTTCTCCTTGCGTCCCTTCGACTTGCCCTTGCGTGGCTCCACCGGCTCGGCGGCATCGCTCGGGTCCGCCTCCAGGGCCAGCCCCTCGTCGAGGTCCAGATCGCCCTGGCGCGGCTCTTCCTGGCGCTTGCCGCCCTTGCGCTCCTTGGATTCGCGGGCGCTGACGCTGGGCAGGTCCTGTTCGTCGAAGGACGGCTCGCGATGCTCGACCACCCGCGCCGGCCCCAGCAGTTCAGCCGAGTCGCCGTCGTCGTCCGGCAGATTGGCGAAACTGCGGTCGAGCTTGAACTTCAACTTGCCCTTGCCGCCCCGCATCCGCCGCCAACCGTCGAAGAGAATGCCGGCGATCACGATAAGCCCGATAACGATAAGCCATTCGCGCAGACCGATATCCATGTAATTCCGTAGCCCCTAGTGAAAATGGTGAATAAAAAATGAAAAAAGGACGTCCTGTCCCTTGAAACGTGGAGCCAACCTTGTTCTGACAGAACTTTCCCACGCGATACAAAAAGTGGCCATTAAACTAACATGCCCATGCACAAGTTTACACTGCCTGACACTCAGGCTTCAGCCAATGCGACCGCCTCTTCCACGTCAACAGCAACAAGCCGTGAACAGCCCGGCTCATGCATGGTCACGCCCATCAACTGATCGGCCATTTCCATGGCGATCTTGTTGTGGGTGATATAGATGAACTGCACCTTTTCCGACATCTCCTTCACCAATCGCGCATAACGTCCGACGTTGGCATCGTCCAATGGCGCATCGACTTCGTCGAGCATGCAGAACGGCGCCGGGTTCAACTGGAAGATGGCGAATACCAGCGCCAGCGCGGTCAGCGCCTTTTCCCCGCCGGACAACAAGTGGATAGTGCTGTTCTTCTTGCCCGGCGGGCGCGCCATGATCGCCACACCGGTATCGAGTAGATCTTCGCCGGTAAGTTCCAGATATGCCGTACCGCCGCCGAATACCTTCGGGAACAATGCCTGAAGGCCAGCATTGATCTGGTCGAAGGTTTCCTTGAAGCGATTGCGGGTTTCCCGGTCGATCTTGCGGATGACGTTTTCCAGCGTCTCCAGCGCTTCGGCCAGGTCGTCGTTCTGCGAGTCCAGGTAGCGCTTGCGCTCGGACTGCTGCTGGTACTCCTCGATCGCCGCCAGGTTGATCGGCCCCAGACGCTGGATGCGCGCCGCGAGACTCTCGAGACGCTCCTCCCATTCGCGTTCGCTGGCATCCAGGGGCAGGTTGGCCAGTACCGTGTGCAGGTCGTAGCCGTCTTCGGCGAGCTGCTCCTGCAAGGCCTTGCGCCGCACCACCAGCCCCTGCCACTCCAGGCGCTGCTGCTCCAGCTGGCCACGCAGCAGTTGCGATTGCTGCTCGGCCTGGCCGCGGCGCTTCTCCACCTCGCGCAGTTCGCGATCGGCGTCTTCCAGGGCCAGCCGCGCCTGCTTGAGTTCGTCCTCGACGGCCATCCGTCGCTCCAGCAACTCCTCGAGCTTCATGCGCAGCTCTTCCAGCGGCGCCGCACCCTCCTCCAGATTGAGGTTGAGCTGTTCGCAACGCTCGTTGAGGCGCGCCGACTGCTGGTCGAGGCGCTCCAGAGCCTGCTGGGTCGAATTGTGCTGCGCCCTCAGCGAGCCGACCCGCACCGCCAGTTGGTGCGCATGGTCCTTGTGGGTACGGGCATCCTGGCGAATCCGGTCGAGCCGTTCGCGCAGGGCGTCACGCTCCGCCAGCAGGGTTTCCCGGCGCTCGGTGTCCAGCGCCATGCTATCCAGCGCTTCCTGCAGGGTCAGGCGCGCCTCGCTCAGTTGCTCCTGTTCCAGCGCGCGCTGCTCGGCCAGTTCCGCCACTTCTTCGTCGAGACGGCGGCGACGCAGTACCAGTTGCTCGACCTTGGCCTGCTGCGCGGACAACTGCGCCTTCAGCTCGCCGTGCCGGCGCCCCTCCTCCTGGACCTGGCGCCGCACCTGCTCGCGCGAGCCTTCCAGCTCGCGCTGCTCGTCGCGGGCCGCAGCCAGACGCTCCTCGCCCTCGGCGACGCGGGTTTCCAGGACCTCGCGCCGTTCCTGCAACGCCTCCAGTTCCTGGGCGCGGGCGAGCATGCCGCCTTGGGCCTCGTCGCTGCGCCGGACCCGCAGGAAGTGCCGGCCGACCCAGTAGCCATCGCGGCTGATCAGGCTCTCGCCGTCGTCCAGGGCGCCGCGCTGGGCGAGCGCCTGTTCCAGGGTCTCCACCGGTTTCACCCGGGCCAACCAGGGACTCAGGTCGGCGTCGGCGCGGACCTTGTCCAGCAGCGAACCGGCCGCCGTCGCGGCTCCACGAGCGGGGCTGAGCAGGCGCAGCTCGCCCTTGCCGAAGCCGGCCAGGGCGAGCCCGTCGAAGCCGTCCAGCAAGACCGCCTGCAGATCCGCGCCGAGCACGGTCTCCACCGCCAGTTCCCAACCCGGCTCGACACGCAAGCCTTCGGCGAGGCGCGGACGTTGTTCCAGGCCCTGCTCGCGCAACCACTCCAAGGCGCCCTGTCCGGGATCGAGAGCGGCCTGCTGCAGGGCCTCCAGCGAAGCGATGCGACCGTTCAGGCGCTGCAACTCGCCCTGCGCCTGGTGCTGTTCGGCGGCCAGTTGCTGCAATTCCTGGCGCAATTGTTCGAGCCGCTCGGCTTGGCCCTGCTCCTGCAATTGCAGTTCTTCCAGGGCCAGTTCGGCGATCGCCACCTGTTCGTTGAGTTCGAGGATCGCCGCGTCCTCGGGGTCGGCCGCCAACTGGCCACGCTCGTCCTGCAGGCGCCGCTCGCGATCCAGCAGGCGCTCCAGGCTCTGCTCCAGGTGCTGGATGCGCGACTGCTGCACCTCGGCCTGGCGGCGGGGTTCGGCGCTCTGCTGGTTGAAGGCATCCCACTGCTGCTGCCAGGCCTGCATGCCCTGCTCGGCCTGTTCCAGGGCGATGCCCGCTTCTTCCGCGGCGGCCGCGCTGAGTTCCTGTTCCGGTGCGAGCATGGCCATTTCCTCGGCCAGGGTCGCGAGCAAGGTACGGTCGTGCCCGAGGTGCGATTCGGTTTCCTGGCGGGTCCGTTCGGCTTCGCGCAAGTCGTCCTGCAACTGGCGCTGGCGCTGCTGGCCATGCTGGATGCTCTGCTCGACCCGGGCGATGTCGCCGCCGACCGAATAGAAGCGCGCCTGCACCTGGTTGAAGCGTTCGGACAACTCGTGATGGCCGTCGCGCAGCCGTTCGATGCCGGCATCGGCACCACGCTGCTCGGCCACCAGGGCCTCGAAGGCGATCTCCTGGTCGCCGATGACCCGCTCGCGCTGACCGACCTGCTCGTTCAGGTCGCGCCAGCGCACGGCACCCAGCTGGGCCTTGAGCTGGCGCTCCTCGGCCTTGTGCTCCTGGTATTTTTCCGCCGACTGGGCCTGCCGGTGCAGGCGTTCCAGTTGCCGCCCCAGCTCTTCGCGCAGGTCGGTGAGGCGTGCCAGGTTTTCCTGGGTCCGACGGATGCGGCTTTCGGTTTCGCGGCGGCGCTCCTTGTACTTGGAAATGCCCGCGGCTTCCTCGATGAAGTTGCGCAGGTCTTCCGGACGCGCCTCGATCAGCTTGGAGATCATGCCCTGTTCGATGATCGAGTAGCTGCGCGGCCCCAGGCCGGTGCCGAGGAAGATGTCGGTGATGTCGCGCCGCCGGCACTTGGTGCCGTTGAGAAAATAGGTGTTCTGTCCATCCCGCGAGACCCGCCGGCGAATGGATATCTCGGCGTACTGGGCGTATTCGCCCACCAGGGTGGTCTCGGCGTTGTCGAAGATCAGCTCGATGCTCGCCTGGCTCACCGGCTTGCGGGTATTCGAGCCGTTGAAGATGACATCGGTCATCGACTCGCCGCGCAGGTTCTTCGCCGAGCTTTCGCCCATCACCCAGCGCACCGCGTCGATGATGTTCGACTTGCCGCAGCCGTTCGGCCCTACCACTGCCGCCATGTTGCTGGGGAAGTTCACCGTGGTCGGATCGACGAAGGACTTGAACCCCGCCAGCTTGATGCTCTTCAGGCGCATGCGTGCGCTCCCGCCAGGGTCGCCATCAGCGTTCGGCGAGCGCGGCCAGCACCAGCTGGCAGTTGTGGCGGCCGTATTCCAGCAGGACCTCGCGGATCCTCGCCTCGTCACGGGCGATCACCGCTTGCAGGAGCTGGGCGAAACTGCCGAGGAACTGGTTCATTTCCGCCTTGCGCCGCTCCAGCGCCAGGTGGTAGGCGCGACTCACCGCCGGCAGCAGGTTTTCGACGGTCTCCTGCAGGTAGGGATTGTTCGCGAAAGGAAAGGCCGCGCGCATGATGTCGAAGCTGGCCTCGACGAAGCCGTCGATATCGCTTTGCGCCAGGTTGTTCAGCAGGCGCTGCTGGATGGCCAGGAACGGTGCCAGCTCGGCTTCGCTGCGCCAGCGCCGGGCGACGCTTTCCGCCAGCAGGATGTAGAGCTGCACGATCAGCGCGTAGAGGCTTTCCACATGTTGCGGGGACAGTTCGGACACCTGGGCGCCGCGGCGCGGCAGGATGTTCACCAGGTGGCGGCGTTCGAGAATCAGCAGCGCCTCGCGGACCGAGCCGCGACTGACGTTGAGGGTCTGGGTGACCTTCTGCTCCTGGATACGTTCCCGTTCCTTGAGTTCTCCCCGGATGATGCGTTCCGCGAGGTGGTGGGCGATCTGCTCTGCCAGGCTGTCCGGGGCCTTGAACGTCATGGTGATCCTTTTATCCAGGGGCGCGTTTTCCGGGGGTATATGGATGGGAAGTGTAACACAGGGCGTTACCCCGCCGGCTTCCCGGCGAAGCGGCGGACAGAACGAAGGTTGGGATGGGGCAGGCCGGCCAAGGGAGGACAATTGTCAGACAATCTAACAAGATAAATACGAGGACTTCCCATGTTTGCCTCGCTTTCCTCTGCCTGGATGCTGCGTCTGAAAAAGTACGGCTACTGGATCTGGCTGATCGCGGTGCTCGGCATTCCGCTCAGCTACTGGTGGTCGCTCGGTAGCGACTATCCCAACGCCTGGCCCTGGCTGGTGATCAGCGTGGTGTTCGGGCTGATCCCGATCCTCGATGCCATCGTCGGCCGCGATCCAGCCAACCCCGAGGAAGCCAGCGAAGTGCCGGAGATGGAAGCACAGGGCTACTACCGCGTACTGTCCCTGGCCACCGTCCCGCTGTTGCTGGGCATGCTCGTCTGGTCCGGCTGGATCCTCGCCCACGAGACCCGCTGGGACTGGGTCGGCCAACTGGGCTGGATCCTGTCGGTGGGCACCGTGATGGGCGCCATCGGCATCACCGTCTCCCACGAACTGATCCACAAGGACCCGCAACTGGAACAGAACGCCGGCGGCCTGCTGCTGGCGGCGGTGTGCTATGCCGGCTTCAAGGTCGAACACGTGCGCGGCCACCATGTACACGTCTCGACCCCGGAAGATGCCTCGTCCTCGCGCTACGGCCAGAGCCTCTACTCGTTCCTCCCGCACGCCTACAAGCACAACTTCCTCAACGCCTGGCGCCTGGAGGCCGAGCGCCTGAAGCGCAAGGGCCTGCCGGCCCTGCACTGGCGCAACGAGCTGATCTGGTGGTACGCCATCAGCGCCCTCTTCCTGCTCGGCTTCAGCCTGGCCTTCGGCTGGCTGGGAGCGATCTTCTTCCTCGGCCAGTCGGTGATGGCCTTCACCCTGCTGGAGATCGTCAACTACGTCGAGCACTACGGCCTGCATCGGCGGCGTCTGGACAACGGCCGCTACGAACGCACCACGCCGGAACACTCGTGGAACAGCAATTTCCTCCTGACCAACCTGTTCCTTTTCCACCTGCAGCGCCATTCCGACCACCATGCCTACGCCAAGCGCCGCTACCAGGTGCTGCGCCACTACGACAGCAGCCCGCAACTGCCCAACGGCTACGCCGGGATGATCGTCCTCGCCCTGTTCCCGCCGCTCTGGCGCGCGGTGATGGACCCGAAGGTGCGCGCCTACTATGCCGGCGAGGAATACCAGCTTACCGACACCCAGCGCATCTGAGCGTCCCGCCCCTGGGAAACGGCACCTTCGGGTGCCGTTTTCGTTTATGGGGAAACTGACTGACCTACAGGTCAAAAAATTATTTGACTCAAAAGTCAGTTTTTTCTAGATTCGCCTCCATAGCTCCTACCGTGGAGCCCTGTGCGGAAACCGCCCCACTCCGGCCGGTTCTCCTGCAAGGCCTAGAATTCAATAACAAGAACCCGCCTGGAGGCACGCCTTGATCAGGTTCCTGCTCAATCGGGAGATCCGCGTCGAAGAACGCCTGGACCCCAACCTCACCGTCCTCGACTACCTGCGCCGGCACCTCGGCAAGACCGGCACCAAGGAAGGCTGCGCCTCCGGCGATTGCGGCGCCTGCACCGTGGTGGTCGGCGAATTGGTCACCGGCGAGGATGGTGCCGAACGCATCCGCTATCGCAGCCTGAACTCCTGCCTGACCTTCGTTTCCGCCCTTCACGGCAAGCAATTGATCACCGTCGAGGACCTCAAGCACCAGGACCGCCTGCACGACGTGCAGCAGGCGATGGTCGACTGCCATGGCTCGCAGTGCGGGTTCTGCACGCCGGGTTTCGTCATGTCGCTGTTCGCCCTGCAGAAGAACAGCGCCGGCGCCGATCCGGCCAAGGCCCACGAGGCGCTCGCCGGCAACCTCTGCCGCTGCACCGGCTACCGGCCGATCCTCGACGCCGCCGAGCAGGCCTGCTGCCACAAGCGCGCAGACCAGTTCGACGCCCGGGAAGCCGCCACCATCGAGCAATTGCGCGCCATCGCTCCGCGCGAAACCGCCGAGCTGAACAGCGGTGACCGGCGCTGCCTGCTGCCACTCACCGTCGCCGACCTGGCCGACCTCTACGGCGCCAATCCGCAGGCACGCCTGCTGGCCGGCGGCACCGACCTGGCGCTGGAGGTCACCCAGTTCCATCGCGAACTGCCGGTGATGATCTATGTCGGCCACATCCGCGAAATGAAACGCATCGAAGTGGGCGCCAACTGCCTGGAAATCGGCGCCGCCACCCCGCTGACCGACTGCTACCAGGCGCTGGCCGCGGACTACCCGGACTTCGGCGAATTGCTGCAGCGTTTCGCGTCCCTGCAGATCCGCAACCAGGGCACTCTCGGCGGCAATATCGGCAACGCCTCGCCGATCGGCGACGCCCCGCCGCTGCTGATCGCCCTCGGCGCGAAGATCGTCCTGCGCCGCGGCGAACGGCGCCGCGAGCTGCCGCTGGAGGAGTACTTCCTCGACTACAAGGTCACCGCCCGCGAAGAAGGCGAGTTCATCGAGAAGATCCTCGTCCCGCGTGCCCGGCCCGGCCAGGCGTTCAAGGCCTACAAGGTCTCCAAGCGCATCGACGACGATATTTCCGCGGTCTGCGCCGCCATCAGCCTCGACCTGGAAGATGGCCGGATCGCCCGCGCCAGGGTCGCCTTCGGCGGCATGGCGGCGATTCCCAAGCGCGCCGCCGCCTGCGAAGCGGCGCTGCAAGGCGCGCGCCTGGAAGCCGCCAGCTTCGAACGTGCCGCCGCCGCCCTGGCGAACGACTTCACCCCGCTCAGCGACTTCCGCGCGAGCAAGGAATATCGCCTGCTGACCGCGCAGAACCTGCTGCGCAAATGCTTCCTGGAGCTGCACGCTCCCGCCGTCGAAACCCGGGTGACCGCCTATGTCTAACCATCGCAAGCCGCACAAGAGCCAGGAAGAGCTGGCCGACCTGTTCCGCGCCGAGTTGACCACCGGAGTCGGCCGCAGCGTCAAGCACGAAAGCGCCCCCAAGCACGTCAGCGGCGAGGCGATCTACATCGACGATCGCCTGGAGTTTCCCAACCAGTTGCACGTCTATGCGCGCCTGAGCGAGCGCGCCCACGCCCGCATCACCCACCTCGACGTGACGCCCTGCTACCAGTTCCCCGGCGTCGCCATCGCCCTCACCGCCGCCGACGTTCCCGGCCAGCTCGACATCGGCCCGGTAGTGGCCGGCGACCCGTTGCTGGCCGATGGCAAGGTGGAGTATGTCGGACAGATGGTCCTGGCGGTCGCCGCCGACAGCCTGGAAACCGCGCGCAAGGCGGCCATGGCGGCGATCGTCGAGTACGAAGACCTGGAACCGGTGCTCGACGTGGTCGAGGCCCTGCGCAAGCGCCATTTCGTCCTCGACAGCCACCAGCACCGCATCGGCGATTCCGCCGCCGCGCTGGCCGGCGCGCCGCATCGCCTGCAAGGCACGCTGCACATCGGCGGCCAGGAGCATTTCTACCTGGAGACGCAGATTTCCTCGGTAATGCCCAGCGAAGACGGCGGCATGATCGTCTATTGCTCGACGCAGAACCCCACCGAAGTGCAGAAGCTGGTGGCCGAGGTCCTCGGGGTTTCCTTCAACCGCATCGTCATCGACATGCGCCGCATGGGCGGCGGCTTCGGCGGCAAGGAAACCCAGGCCGCGGCGCCGGCCTGCCTGTGCGCGGTGGTCGCCTACCACACCGGGCGTCCGGCGAAGATGCGCCTGCCGCGCATGGAGGACATGCAGATCACCGGCAAGCGTCACCCGTTCTACGTCGAATACGACGTCGGCTTCGACGACGATGGCCGCCTGCACGGCATCCAGATCGACCTGGCCGGCAACTGCGGCTACTCGCCGGACCTCTCCGGCTCGATCGTCGACCGCGCCATGTTCCACTCGGACAACGCCTACTTCCTCGGCAACGCCACCATCAACGGCCACCGTTGCAAGACCAACACCGCCTCGAACACCGCCTACCGCGGTTTCGGCGGGCCCCAGGGAATGGTCGCCATCGAGGAGATCATGGACGCCGTGGCCCGCAGCCTGGGCAAGGACCCGCTGGAGGTGCGCAAGCTCAACTACTACGGCAAGGACGAGCGCAACGTCACCCACTACCACCAGACCGTCGAGCACAACCTGCTGGCGGAGATGACCGCCGAGCTGGAAGCGAGCAGCGAGTACGCCCGCCGCCGCGAGGAAATCCGTGCGTTCAATGCCGCCAGCCCGGTCCTGAAGAAAGGCCTGGCGCTGACCCCGGTGAAGTTCGGCATTTCGTTCACCGCGACCTTCCTCAACCAGGCAGGTGCGCTGATCCACATCTATACCGACGGCAGCATCCACCTGAACCATGGCGGCACCGAGATGGGCCAGGGCCTCAACACCAAGGTCGCCCAGGTGGTCGCCGAGGTCTTCCAGGTCGACGTGGAGCGCATCCAGATCACCGCCACCAATACCGACAAGGTGCCCAACACCTCGCCCACCGCCGCCTCCTCGGGCACCGACCTGAACGGCAAGGCCGCGCAGAATGCCGCCGAAACCATCAAGCGGCGCCTGGTGGAGTTCGCCGCGCGGCACTGGAAGGTCAGCGAGGAAGACGTCGAGTTCCGCAACAACCAGGTGCGTATCCGCGAGCTGATCCTGCCGTTCGAGGAACTGGTCCAGCAGGCCTACTTCGGCCAGGTCTCGTTGTCCAGCACCGGCTTCTACCGCACGCCGAAGATCTTCTACGACCGCGAGCAGGCCCGTGGCCGGCCCTTCTATTATTTCGCCTACGGCGCCGCCTGCTCGGAGGTGATAGTCGATACCCTCACCGGCGAATACCGCATGCTGCGCACCGACATCCTGCATGACGTCGGCGATTCGCTGAACCCGGCCATCGACATCGGCCAGGTCGAAGGCGGCTTCGTCCAGGGCATGGGCTGGCTGACCATGGAGGAACTGGTCTGGAACGCCAAGGGCAAGCTGATGACCAGCGGCCCGGCCAGCTACAAGATTCCCGCCGTCGCCGACATGCCGCTGGACCTGCGGGTGAAACTGCTGGAGAACCGCAAGAATCCGGAGCAGACCGTGTTCCATTCCAAGGCCGTGGGCGAGCCGCCGTTCATGCTCGGCATCTCGGTCTGGTGCGCGATCAAGGACGCCGTGGCCAGCCTCGCCGACTACCGCGCGCAACCCGCCATCGACGCGCCGGCGACGCCCGAGCGGGTGCTCTGGGGCGTGGAACAGATGCGCCGGTTGAAGACCGCCCAGGCGCAAGCGGCGGACGCCGCGGTCGAGCCGGCCTGAACCGCCGCGATCGGGAGGATGACGAGATGAACTGGATCAGCGCCCTGGCCGAGTTGCAGCGTAGCGGCGAACCTTGCGTCCTGGTGACCATCATCGAGGAGCGCGGCTCGACCCCGCGCAACGCCGGCTCGAAGATGGTGGTCAGCGCCGAGCGGCTCTACGACACCATCGGCGGCGGCCACCTGGAATACAGGGCCCAGGCCATTGCCCGGGAAATGCTCGCCGCGCGGACCCAGGACACCCGCCTGGAGCGTTTCAGCCTGGGCGCCAGTCTCGGCCAGTGCTGCGGCGGCGCCACGGTGCTGCTGTTCGAGCCGATGGGCCAGCCGCAGGCACACATCGCCGTGTTCGGCGCGGGCCACGTCGGTCGCGCCCTGGTACCCTTGCTCGCCAGTCTGCCCTGCCGGGTGCGCTGGATCGATTCGCGGGAACACGAATTTCCCGCGCTCCTGCCCGACGGCGTGGAGAAAGTGGTGAACGACGAAGTGCTCGACGAGGTCGAGCGGATGCCGCCCGGCAGCCACTTCATCGTCATGACCCACAACCACCCGCTGGACCTGGAGCTTACCGCGGCGATCCTGGCGCGCAACGACTTCGCCTACTTCGGCCTGATCGGCTCGAAGACCAAGCGCGTCAAGTTCGAGCACCGCCTGCGCGAACGTGGCGTCGACGCCGAACGCCTGCAACGGATGCGCTGCCCGATGGGCCTGGATCAGGTGAAAGGCAAGCTGCCGGCGGAGATCGCCATCTCCATCGCCGGCGAGGTGATCGCCACCTACAACGCCGCCTTCGGCCTGGAACGCAAGCAGGGGCCGTCGAGCGTCACCCGGCTGACCCCGGAGTCGCGCCGCGCCCACGAATCCTGAGCGGCCCCCCGCTCCCCCGCGTCCGCCGCCAGGCGGCGGACCTCCCACGAACCCTTTTTTCGAGACTGCCATGACCCGCAACGCCAAAGCCTACCGCGCCGCCATCCTGCACAGCATCGCCGACCCCGCGGAGGTAGGCGTCGAACGCTCCTACGAATACTTCGAGGACGGCCTGTTGCTGGTGGAGGACGGCAAGGTCGCTCGCCTCGGTGACGCCGAAGCCCTGCTCGGCGAGATCGGCGACGTCGAGGTCTTCGAGTACCGCGACGCGCTGATCACCCCCGGCTTCATCGATACCCACATCCATTTCCCGCAGACCGGGATGATCGCCTCCTACGGCGAACAACTGCTGGACTGGCTGAACACCTATACCTTCCCCACCGAGCGCCAATTCGGTGACCAGGCCCATGCCGACCAGGTCGCCGAGATCTTCCTGCAGGAACTGCTGCGCAACGGCACTACCACCGCGCTGGTCTTCGGCAGCGTGCACCGGCAGTCGGTGGAATCGCTGTTCGAGGCCGCCCGGCGCCTGGACCTGCGCCTGATCGCCGGCAAGGTGATGATGGACCGCAACGCGCCGGACTACCTGACCGACACCGCCGAGAGCAGCTACCGCGACAGCAAGGCGCTGATCGAGCGCTGGCACGGCCAGGGCCGTCTGCTCTACGCAGTGACCCCGCGCTTCGCCCCGACCAGCACCGCGGAACAGCTGGACATGGCGGCGCGGCTGCTGCGCGAGCATCCCGGCGTATACCTGCACACCCACCTGTCGGAGAACCTCAAGGAAATCGAGTGGGTGAAGGAGCTGTTCCCCGAGCGCAGCGGCTACCTGGACGTCTACGACCACCACGGCCTGCTCGGGCCGCGCTCGGTGTTCGCCCATGGCGTGCACCTGTGCGACGGCGAATGCCAGCGCCTGGCGGAGACTGGCTCGGCTGTGGCGTTCTGCCCGACCTCCAACCTGTTCCTCGGCAGCGGTCTGTTCGACCTGCCGAAGCTGGAGCGCTACAAGGTCAAGGTCGGCCTCGGCACCGATGTCGGCGCCGGCACCAGCTTCTCCCAGTTGCAGTCCCTGAACGAGGCGTACAAGGTCATGCAGTTGCAGGGCGCCCGCCTCGATCCGTTCAAGTCGCTCTACCTCGCCACCCTTGGCGGCGCCCGTGCGCTGGAGCTGGACGACCGGATCGGCAGCTTCGCCACCGGCAACGAGGCGGACTTCGTGGTCCTCGACTACCACGCCACCCCGCTGCTCTCCTACCGCCTGAGCCAGGCCGGCAGCCTGGCCGAACGGCTGTTCGCGCTGACCATCCTCGGCGACGACCGCACGGTGAAGGAAACCTTCGCCGCCGGTCGCTCGGTGCATCGCCGCGTCTGACACGCTCATGAAAAAAGCCCCGAAAGTGTCCGAACTCTAGCTGGGGGGAGCCACACTTCTGCCCTGCTGAGTTTCGCGTGGCTGAGTCACCTGTATCGGTGGGCTGGAGCGGTCCTTAATAGAATAGGCCGCTGCTGGCCGGAGGCAGCCTCCCGGCCACCCTCACTCCCCCACCCGCCCCTCGACCCTCCTCAAGCGCGCCATGCTGTACACGTCCACGAAGCGCCCATCCCGCACCGCGTAATCGCGCATCTCCCCTTCGGTCTCGAAGCCGAACTTGCGATACAGCGCCAGCGCCGGGGCGTTGTCGGTGTAGACGGTGAGTTCGACGCGGCGCAGGTTCATCCAGTTGTCGGCGATGTCCAGCAGTTCGCCGAGCAGACGGCTACCGACACCCTTGCCCTGCCAGGCGACGGCGACGCCCAGGCCGATGCTGCCGCTGTGGCTGCGGCGGATGCGCGGGTGCTGTTCGAGGCTGGCGCTGCCGATGACGTCCCCCTGGTGCAAGGCGACGAGGATCAGCAGGCGGTCGTCGTCCACGCTGTCGTGCAGGCGCTTGCGGCGCTGCTCCACCGACTGGTAGGGCATCTGCAGGACCTGGCGGGCCACGGCGGGGTCGTTGTACAGGGCGGTGAGGCCTTCCACGTGGCGTTCGCTGTAGCGTTCGAGGCGGATCGTCGGCGATTCGGCGGTCATTGCGGTCATCCCTGGGCTGTCTGGCCACCCAGCATAAGCGTCTGCGCCGGGCTCGACCAGCCGGTCGGAGATCGCGCTTTCCCTGCCGCGCGGCTCTGGCTAAGCTCGACCTTCGAACAACGAAAGGACGCCAGCATGGTCCAGAGCGCCCCAGCCAGCGAAATCACCGCCCTCATCCTGCGCGGTTTCGACGATTACCGAGAGCAGTTCCGCGAGATCACCGACGGCGCCCGTGCCCGCTTCGAGCAGGCGCAGTGGCAGGAAGCGCAGCGCGCCTCGGCGCAGCGGATCAACCTCTACGAGGAAAAGGTCGCCGAGACGGTGGCCGGGCTGCGCGCGGGGCTGGCCGACAGCGAGCTGCTGGACGTGGAGCGCTGGCCGATCATCAAGAGCGCCTACATCGCGCAGATCGACCTGCGGCTGGACGACGAGCTGGCCGAGACCTGGTTCAACTCGATCTTCTGCGGGCTGTTCAGCCACGACAACATCAGCGACGGCACGATGTTCGTGCACACCACCCGGCCCTCGCTGCGCGCCCACGCCCGCGCGCCCTACACCCGCACCTACCGGCCAGGCGGCGACCTGCGCCAGGCGCTGGAGAAGATCTTCGACGACTACCGCTTCGACGTGCCCTACGACGACCGCGAGCGCGACCTCGAACGGATCGACGCACTGCTGCACAGCAACCTGCCGGACTGGGTGTGCAAGGACCCGGACCTGGCCATCGAGCTGATCGGCTCGGTGTTCTATCGCAACAAGGGCGCCTACCTGGTGGGTCGCCTGTTCACCCCGGACGAGCAGTGGCCGCTGGTGTTCCCGCTGCTGCACCGCGAGGGCCACGGCATCCAGTTCGACACGGTGATCACCGACGAGGCGGAAGTCTCGATCATCTTCTCCTTCACCCGCTCCTACTTCATGGTCGACGTGCCGGTGCCGGCCGAGCTGGTGGCCTTCCTCAAGCGCCTGCTGCCGGGCAAGCACCTGGCCGAGCTGTACACCTCGATCGGCTTCTACAAGCAGGGCAAGAGCGAGTTCTACCGCGCCCTGATCAACCACCTGGCGACCACCGACGACCGCTTCGTCATGGCCCCCGGGGTGCGCGGCATGGTGATGAGCGTGTTCACCCTGCCCGGCTTCAACACGGTGTTCAAGATCATCAAGGACCGCTTCAACCCGTCGAAGAGCGTCGACCACGCCACGGTGATCCAGAAGTACCAGTTGGTGAAGAACCACGACCGGGTCGGACGCCTGGCCGACACCCAGCAGTTCGCCGACTTCCGCTTCCCGGTGAGCAAGTTCGAGCCGGAGTGCCTGGCAGAACTGCTGGAAGTGGCGCCGTCGACGGTGGTGATGGAAGGCGACGTGGTGCTGATCCGCCACTGCTGGACGGAGCGGCGCATGACCCCGCTGAACATCTACCTGGAGAACGCCAGCGAGGCGCAGACCCGCGAGGCGCTGAACGACTACGGGCTGGCGATCAAGCAACTGGCGGCGGCGAACATCTTCCCCGGCGACATGCTGCTGAAGAACTTCGGCGTGACCCGCCACGGCCGGGTGGTGTTCTACGACTACGACGAGATCTGCTACCTCACCGAGGTGAACTTCCGCTACATCCCCGAGCCGCGCTTCCCCGAGGACGAGATGTCGTCCGAGCCCTGGTATTCGGTGGGGCCCAACGACGTGTTCCCGGAAGAATTCCCGCGCTTCCTGTTCGTCGACCTCAACCAGCGCCGGCTATTCGCCAAGCTGCACGGCAACCTCTACGACGCCAAATACTGGCAGGGCCTGCAGGAGCAGATCCGCGAGGGCAAGGTGATCGACGTGTTTCCCTATCGGCGGCAGGAGACGCCTGAGCAGTTGCTCGGGTAGGTGCGGAGACAGACGGACGGTTGTTGGCCGTCATATGCCTGTTTTCGCGGGGCTGGAATTTGGTGGATTTTAGCTTTACCTCATAAAGTATCTAAAAAACCTCAGCTAGAGTTGGCCTTCCATGGCGTCGAATTGTGAATTCATTGATATCCTACAAAAATAGAGTTTACTCTGACGAGTTCTGAAGGGGCACAGCGGAAGCAGTAATTTTCCGTTACAAACCGAAAGCAAATAGCCTACACTCAACATAAGATGCGTACATTCCTAGCATCTTTGTTTACCTCGACTACGTGGTGTGAAACCCTTGAAACGCCGTCGACGCCTCCGGCAGGCCTGATTTTCAATATGGTTATAGCCTCTCGGTAAACATTCCGCCATGCCCAAGCGATAAAAATTATCTGACGCGGATTTTGACATAGCCGCCAACCTTTTTAATATATATCAGCACATCAGACACCCTGATCGGAGCGAACTGCCTGCCGGAGGACATACCTACAAGCCCGGCACCACCCCAACAACTGGAATCGTATGTGAAAACCATGGGAACCCATCCCCTGCTGGAATAATAAGCGCGATAGCCGATTTCGCACTCTACTCTGTATCGCAAGATAAAACTTTACGGCATCGCGCAACCAGAATTATCTAAAATGAACTATAGCGAGCTATCAGGCCATCATTCAAGAATCATCTCGGATCGGAAAATATCCCCGATCTGCAACGTCGCGGCTTGCTCGTCATCGCTGATGATGTTTGTGCCCATCATGTCGATCCAATTGTTGCGGGATGGGTCAACCAGCGCCTCGATGGTAGGTTGCTCACGGAGCAGGTCTAGTGCATCCAGGTTGATACCTTGTCTTACAGTAACTTTTGAAATCGCCACGTCACGAATGTAGATTGGCCTCGGCAACTGGAAAGTAACCTCACGACCGCGATAGCGACCGTTGAAAAGATGATCTCTTGAGGTGCTTTCCAACAGCTCTTCTCGTGCACGACGGTCTCGATCTGCTATGTACTCGACGCGTTTCTTATCCGCCTTTCTTTTCGAGGGAGGCATAGCTTGTGGTTTGCCGAACGGTGCAGCTACAGCCTCTGCCGAAATTTCGAAACCTGTCGACCGAAGCAGTTTAGCCATTACGCCACGGGTTGCTGCATCTTGAGCAAACTCCAGTTCACTTTCAGCAATTGTTACGGGATCGTCGGGTACTGGATCAATGATCCTCAGGTGACTTGAATTGCCATCTTCAATGCCTATACTAAGACCTGAGACCAACCGTTGGCCTGTATGCCCAGACGGAAATATGATTGAGAGTTTCTGGGATACGCCCGAATTGATTTGACGATTCCTGAAAGCCTCGCCAGATTGGGTGCCCTTACATTCTAAAATGTGCCAGTTGCCATCGCGGTCTCGCGCCACGAAATCAGGCGTCTTATTTGGTCCTCGCTTTGCCGTGCGATGCTGGTGTGCGCCATGTCTCGCACCATAGCGTTGCAAAAAATAGCGGCCATCAACAATTTCAACCAATGGCAAATGTTTAATGAGCCAGACGATCGGCACTCCCATTCCGAAGTCATCGCTCAGAATGGTTTTCTGATGCGCATCAAGATCTGCATAACTTCTTGTCAAACGCAGATCCGCATCATGGGGGGTGATCGCTGCCAGATACCTAACCCACGCCCAGAACTCTGCAAGCGAAACGCCAGTGACAGATGTCGGTGTTGTCAAGTAACCGATCATCAATAACATCGCGTTGATATTCAGATTGAAATTATTGGTACCTGCTGTGAAAGCAGGTGGAAAACTTGGAGTCTTGCCGACACCAGGCCAACTGGACTTATCGACATGAACATCAATCGTACGGTACATCGCGGATGATCGTCCTTGAAAAGTGAGACACCGATCTTAGCCGTGGTCGACGAAAACTGTCGACCTATACTTGCGGAAAAAAGGGGACGAATTTGAATAGCACTTAACGTAAGCGCTAATTGATTGATTCAGAAAAGAAAGGCTGATCTTGATCTACGGTGATGGTTGCGAACATACACCGAGCCCAAGCAGCAGCCAGTCTTGTTGACTTCTCGTGCAGAGGCAGGAATCGAACCAGTCGCACGCTCCTAGACCAACTGCGCCCCCAGCGCCCGCACCACCCGCTGCAACTCCGCCCGTCCACCGGTGGCGACGCGCAGGCCGGTGATCTCGCGGCGCGGCGGGTAGTGTTTGCGCAGGGCGTCGAAGGCGGCGCGGCGGGTGGCGCTGTCGCCGGTCAGGCTGCGGCGGAAGGCGGCGTCGTCGCTGCGCGGGTCGTATACCGCGCGGCACAGAGTGGCCAGCGCCCAGGCCGGGTCGCAGCCGGGGTTGAGTTGCAGGCCGGCGAGCCAGGTTTCCGGCAGCACGTCTTGCAGGCTCACACGTTCGGCGATGCCGCGCCAGGCGCAGTAGGCCTGGTAGATCTGTGCGGTGCCGCGCAGCTTGCCTTCCAGGCTGTAGCCGGCGATGTGCGGAGTGGCGATCAGGCAGCGCGCGGCCAGCTCGGGGTCGGCCTGCGGTTCGCCTTCCCAGACGTCCAGCGCCACTTCCAGGTCGGCGCCGCCTTCGAGCAGGCGGCGCAGGGCCTGGTTGTCGACCACCGCGCCACGGCTGGCGTTGACCAGCCAGGTGCCGGGACGCAGGGCGGCCAGGCGGGTCTCATCCAGCAGGTGACGGGTCGGGTATTCGCCGTCGCGGTTCAGCGGAGTGTGCAGGCTGATCACGTCGGCCTCGGCCAGCAGCCGTTCCAGCGAGACGAACTCGCCGTCCGGCTCGCGTGCCTGGCGCGGCGGATCGCAGACCAGCACTTTCCAGCCCAGCCCACGCAGCACCTCCACCAGCCGCCCGCCGACCTGCCCGGCGCCGACCACCCCATAGGTGCGTTCGGCCAGGTCGGCGCCGCGCACCTCGGCCATCGCCAGCAGGCAGCCGAGCACGTAATCCACCACCCCGCGGGCATTGCAGCCGGGTGCGCTGGACCAGGCGATGCCGGCCTCGGCGAAGTAGTCGAGGTCGAGGTGGTCGGTGCCGATGGTGCAGGTGCCGACGAAGCGCACCGGCGAGCCGGCCAGCGCGGCGCGGCTGACCTCGGTGACCGAGCGCACCAGCAGCACGTCGACCTCGGCCAGCGCCGCGCGGTCGATGGCGCGCCCGGGCAAGCGGCGAATGGAGCCCTGGTCGGCGAAGAAGGCGTCGACCACGGGAATGTTTTCATCGGCGAGAATACGCATGCAGACCTCCGCGAACGAGGCTGCACACTCTAGCAGGCCAAGGGCTCGCGGTGTTGCCGAACGGCTCGCGAGGCGGACCTGCCAGCGCCATGCGCAAGCCTCGACGATCGCGTTTCTCCCAACCACGACCGCGAACGATGGCCAGCTACAAGGAACAGAACCGCGAACGCCTCGTCCGCCTCCTCGACCAGGCGGCGTACGCCAGGGAGCCCGTTCATCGAGCCGGTAGCTCGCTCCGCTCCGGCATGGCCGCCAGGCGCTGGCGCATTTCCTCGCTGGCGGCAGGCCCGGCCTGCACGGTGCATTGCTCCAGCGGTACCGTTCGGCCATCGGCGAGAGCCGCCATGAACGAGCGCACCGGCCGCCCGCTTGTTCGCTCGACGAGCTGCACGCTCTGCCCTTCCTCTGCGTAGTGGCGATTGCCCCAGGCGACGAAAGCCATGAGCACGACGCGAAAATCCTCGCCCTTGGCCGTGGGCACGTACTGATAGCGCAGCGGACGCTGGCTGTAGGGCTGGCGTTCGAGCAGGCCCGCCTCCACCAGCGCGTTCAGGCGCCGGGTAAGCATGTTCGGCGCGATATCCAGGCTGCGGGAAAATTCGTCGAAGCGGCGCAGGCCCTGTAGCGCATCGCGCATGATCAGGATGCTCCACCATTCGCCGACCCGTTCCAGGCTGCGGGCGATGGGGCATTCGGCATCGGCGAAGGTCTTGCGTTGCATGGTTCTTCCTTGGCGAGGCTCACAAAGTGCTGGTCCGCATGTTACTTTCATTATGATAGTTACGTCCACTGACTGCTATTCCATCGGAACAGAAGGACTCGGACCCTCATGAGCAAACGTATCGTCGTCACCGGCATGGGCGCGGTCAGCCCGCTGGGCTGCGGAGTCGAACCCATATGGCAACGCCTGCTGGCCGGGCAATCGGGCATCGCCAAGCTCCCGGCGGAGCTGATCGGCGACCTGCCCATCAGCATCGGCGGCCAGGTCCCCGACCGTGCCCGGGACCCGCAGGCCGGCTTCGATCCCGACCTGCTGCTGGCCGCCAAGGAGCAACGCAAGATGGACCGCTTCATCCTTTTCGCCCTGGCCGCCGCGCAAGAGGCCCTGGCCCAGGCCGGCTGGGCGCCGCAGAGCGCCGAGGCGCAGGAGCGCACGGCGACCGTCATCGCCTCCGGGGTGGGCGGCTTTCATGCCATCGCCGAAGCGGTGCGGACCACCGACGGCAAGGGACCGCGACGCCTGTCGCCCTTCACCATCCCGTCCTTTCTCTGCAACATGGCGGCCGCCCATGTGTCGATCCGCCATGGCTTCAAGGGACCGCTGGGCGCTCCGGTGACCGCCTGCGCGGCGGGCGTGCAAGCCATCGGCGACGCGGCGCGGATGATCCGCGCGGGAGAGGTCGACGTGGCGCTCTGCGGCGGCGCGGAAGCGACCATCCACCGGGTGAGCCTGGCCGGCTTCGCCGCCGCGCGCGCCCTGTCCAGCGATTTCAACGACAGCCCCGAACGCGCCTCACGCCCCTTCGACCAGGCCCGCGACGGCTTCGTCATGGGCGAAGGCGCTGGCCTACTGGTCATCGAGGAACTGGAGCACGCCCTGGCGCGCGGCGCCAGGCCCATCGCCGAGCTGGTGGGCTACGGCACCAGCGCCGACGCCTACCACATGACCGCCGGGCCGGAAGATGGCAGCGGCGCCCGCCGGGCCATGCAGCAGGCGCTGCGCCAGGCCGGCGTGGAAGCGGCCGCGGTGCAGCACCTGAATGCCCACGCCACCTCCACCCAGGTAGGCGACAAGTGCGAACTGGCCGCCATCAAGGCCGTGTTCGGCGCCGGCAGCGGGCTCGCCATCAGCGCGACCAAATCCGCCACCGGCCACCTCCTGGGCGCTGCCGGCGGCATCGAGGCGATCTTCACGGTCCTGGCACTGCGCGACCAGCTCGCCCCCGCCACGCTCAACCTGGAAACGCCCGACACCGACGCCGAGGGCCTCGACCTGGTTCGCGGCGAAGCCCGGAGCTGGCCGATGGAACACGCGCTGTCCAATGGCTTCGGCTTCGGCGGGGTGAATGCCAGCCTGTTGTTCCGGCGCTGGGTGTAGCGCGGCCGGCCCTCCGCCAGGCACTCCTGAGCACACTGGCGGAGGGGAAGCCACTCATGTCGCATGCCTCAGGGCGTGTGGGTTTTCCTGGTAGCTGCGTCGTGACAGTCTGTAGGCGCGATCTGGATTCGTGGGGCAATTGCTTGTGGAGTGGGCGTTCAATGGCCGATTTCGGCCAGAAGCTGTCTCTCGCATCCTGCGGTTGAATCCACACTCATAAGCTGTCAGTGGACACCATACTGGCAAAACCGTAGCCTGCCCGTAGAAACACTCGAAGATGCTATATGCTTCTGCAAAATTCATGCTTAGGCAAATACAAAATACACCGCGAAAGTTGAGAGCGCGCAAATGGAATTTGAGGTAGGATCAAGAACTGTTGAGATTAAAAAAAGGCGTATTCTCACCGCCAGCGTGAAACGGCAGGTAGCTATATTGAGTGGCTATCGATGCTCGTTCCCAGGCTGTGACCAAGACCTCATGCTCGATGGCTCGTCATTTATCGGGGAAATATCTTCGATCGAAGCCGTTCATTCTCACGGCCCAAGACACAACCCGTCTAAGGATGGAGACGAGCTACTTGAAATAGACAACTATCTTCTCTTATGCCCTAATCATCATGCGGTTATTGATAGGCAGCCTGAAATATATTCGACTGAGTGGCTAAAAAAGGCTAGGGAAGATCATCTAAGTAAAGTGTCAGAAGCACTGTCTGCCTCGAACTTTGTAGACGAGATAAAACTAGATGAGCAGGTTGAAGTTTCCTTAGAGGAAGCAATAGGTGTTTGGAAAGTAAATCGTGAAAACTCATCCGAGGAGTTCTGGCAAACTCTTCTGCAAAAATGTCCAGCTGTATTGTCACAGATATTTCCGCAAAGTATGTTTCAGCTAGGTAATAAATGCTACGTTGGTGGAAAATCTATAACAAACTCGGGTGGAAATCTCGTCGACTTTATCTACGCAAGCAGGCTGACTGGCAATATAGCATTGGTCGAAACAAAAACCCCGAAGACTAAATTGCTTGGAAAAAAGTATAGATCTAATGCCTATTCAATTAGCGAGGAGATGTCCGGATCATTTATTCAGGTGTTAAATTACAAAGACCAACTGATGAAAGAGTATTACAAGCTAAGCGAGGGCGACGAAGGTAGTTCCTTTTCTGCATTCAACCCAAAATGCTTAATTGTTATTGGCACGCTTGAATCAGAGCTTAAAGATGGGAATCAATACAAATCTTTTGAGCTATTCAGAAATAGTATGACGAATGTAGAGATTGTCACTTACGATGAGCTTTTTCAAAAGGCTCAAGACATTTTAGATATGGTCAAATAACACTGATTGACGGTTCTGAGCCGATTTCTGCCTCTCATTACGGGCAGAAGCCGGCCAGAAGCGGTCATTAAGTGTCTAGCTAGTAGGTGCGATTCAATCGTCCTCGGCATGATCATCCTCAGAATACTCATCTGAATCTTCATGCAACTCGCGAATTTGGCTAGGGGGCATCCGGAAGATATTCTGGAGATGCCTTTGTTCTTGGTGGATAAGATTGTGGCAGCTGTTGCAAAGAGATATAAGATCTAAATCATTCTCGGCACCGAGCCTGTCATAGACGATGTGGTGCACGCATTCAGCGGGTCGCTTACAAGCTTGACATTCGTAGTCATCTCTATGAAGAATTCGGGCTCGCGTTCTTTCCCATTCCGGGGATTTATAATAGGTTCCAAATCTTGAGTTATCTTTCGTCGCTAACTCGCCAGCTTGAATCAATCTTTGAATTCGTTCCCGATGTTCTAGATATGCCCTTCTCCAAGCATCTCCTCTTCTTCTGTACCAAGCTGTAAGATCTTCCTTGGATCGTTCTTTCAGGAACTCATCGAAAGAGGGGAGCGATGCTAGGTCTGGATACTTGCTTTTACTAACGCTGCCTGTGTGATGCCCACAGAGAGTACATTGCATAACGACAGCAGTCCCTCCCGATTTATAAGTGCGTAAGCGAGCATCAGTGTGGCTGTGATCGCAACCTTCGAAGTTGGGAGGCGGGTCTTCTAACTGAAATACAGTATTAAATCCCACCTCGTCGAACTCGGGGAGACTATTTCCCTTATTTAATTCAGTAACGTAAACATCATGGCGAGCTGAATTCCAAATATCCCATTCAAACGTGAGCCGCTTATATAAGCCCTCATCAAATTCTGGTAGTTTTTCAATGTCGTATTCTTTCTTCTGTAGCGCCTTTGACTGAGCGCCACACGTTACGCATTGAGTGACGACGTGCAATGTTTCGTTGCGAAACTTTCGCCGAACTACACGCGTTTGGCTATGCCTGCAGCCATATGCCTCCGGCCTTGGAGGCTCAGGGTTCTCAAGTAGAAATCTCTCAACTGCAAGCTCAGGTGAGCTTTTGAATTGATCGAAATCCCGCTCTGGCAATCTGAATTTATTTTTTAGTTCGCGAATTTTTGTGCTTAAGTTAGCGATTTCAACCCCAGCGGCATCTCTTTCCTCCTTCGTTGCTGTTGCATCTTCCCTAGTACAATTAGCGTTAAATTCATCTATTTTCAGCTGAAATATCTTGGGAAGATACTCGTCAAGTGGATTGTCGGAAAATGGGTATCCCATGTGGCTCTATGTTCCCTTCTGAGGTTAGAGATGAGTTTTTCTGCATCCAATCTCTACGCCTTTTTGCGTTGATTTGCGAGCCCATCCCGTCACTGCTTTAGGTCTTCGATATCAGCGCGGAGTTCGGGCTCGGCTGGCGCGGGTAGCAGGCCGCTATTGGCCGATTGCTGCCCCTGACAAGAAGCCCCAAGCCCCCGAAGATCTGCACCCCGGTTTCAGACATCCGCCCCCTGCCCTATCCTCCCCCGCCACAACCTCAGGAGGCCCCATGCCGGTTTCGTTACCCTTCGAGCAAGTCGATGTCTTCTCCGAACAGCCCTTCAAAGGCAACGCCGTTGCCGTGGTGATTGGCGCCGACCGCCTGAGCAGCCAGCAGATGCTGGAGTTCGCCGCCTGGACCCAGTTGAGCGAGACGACCTTCCTGTTGCGGCCGACCACTGCCGAAGCAGACTACCGCGTAAGAATCTTCACCCCGCTGCGGGAGCTGCCCTTTGCCGGGCATCCGACGCTGGGGAGCTGCCAGGTCTGGCTGAACCAGGGGGGCGGCAATGCTGCTGACGAGATCGTCCAGGAGTGTCTGGCGGGCCTGATCCGCATCCGCCGCAAGGGCGCCTTGCTGTCGTTCGCGGCGCCTCCCCTGCTTCGTGGCGGAGCGGTCGAAGACGAGGTGTTGCGACGGATCGAGAGCGGGCTTGGCCTGTCCCCGGGGCAGGTACTCGGCAGCCAATGGGTGGACAACGGACCCGGCTGGGTCGCCGTTCGGCTGGCCACGCGTGACGAGGTCCTGGCCATTCGCCCGGACTACGCGAAGCTCGACGGGCTCAACGTGGGCGTGGTCGCGCCCTGGCAAGGTCCCCAGGCGGAGGCGGATGTGGAAGTGCGCGCCTT
Source organism: Pseudomonas sp. YA1 (assembly GCF_058680555.1). Classification (NCBI taxonomy): domain Bacteria; kingdom Pseudomonadati; phylum Pseudomonadota; class Gammaproteobacteria; order Pseudomonadales; family Pseudomonadaceae; genus Pseudomonas; species Pseudomonas sp. YA1. The sequence goes on along the minus strand of NZ_JBZWBG010000011.1, from coordinate 79,919 downwards.
CATGGGCGAGGAGCTCAATGAAGACCCCGTCACCGGCAGCCTCAACGCGAGCCTGGCGCAATGGCTGATCGGCACGGGAGTCATGCCCGGGCGCTACACGGCAAGCCAGGGCACGGCCTTGGGTCGCCGGGGGCGGATAAGCGTCGAGCAGGTCGGCGGCGATATCTGGATCGGCGGTGAGGTACAGCCGGGCATGTCGGGGCGGGTCGTGTTCTGAGCCCATTCGTCGCAGGCAAAACCGGTCGTGAGCGGACACTCGATGCAGGGCTGGAGGATGCGTGCCGCGACACTGACGTGCTGGGGCAGCCCGAGTTCGTACTGTCGAGCGGTCCCGCGTATATATGGCTTTGATGCTAAAGTTGCGGAATGGAAAGAGGTTTACCGATGAAAAAGAGCAAAGGCTTAGTCGCAACCGAAATTCAGAGACTTGCCCAGGCCAATGGCGTTAGCGCGGAGCGCGATGGTCTGAGCCGGATGGCGCTCACCATCACGTGCCTGGCCGGCGACTCGGTATCTCTCGACAGCGTTGAGCAGATGCTGATCAACCTCAAGCGCAAAGGCGCACTAAGCAAGTCCCAGGCGTTCGATCTCCAGCGCCGCTACGTCATCGAGAAGCGCAAGGCGAAAGAGATACCTGGTGGATGAGTTTCGATCCCTTTGGTGACTTCGAAACGACTGGCTACCTGCGCAACAGCTTGGGTCTGAAAGATCCGGCGGAAGTGAAGGAAAACGAACACTTCTCCTTCGAAATGGGGCTCGATGAAGCCCTTTCCTATCTCGAACGCACAAAGGACCTGAACTACCAGGCCCTTTTGCAGGTACACAGGTTGTTGTTCGAGAAATTCTACCCCTGGGCCGGGCGTGACCGTCTCGAGCTGGTCCCTCATCTTTCTGTCTGGAAAGGTCCCAAGGGCGCTCCCAGACGTACCTTCTTCGAAAGTCCCGCGATGATCGAACGCGCGGTGGACTATGCCCTGAGCCTGGCGAGCAAGAAGCAGGGATTCATGCAGAAGCCCGGTGAGGTCATGGGACTTCTTTGCTTTGCGCATCCCTTTCTAGACGGCAACGGACGCTCGATTCTGCTGTTCTACATGGAGCTCAGTTATCGAGCCGGCTTTGCCATCGACTGGGCCAGCACACGCAAGGACGACTATCTCCAGGCCCTGGACGATGAGATTCACAATCCTGGCAAGGGTCACCTGGACCGCTACCTTGTCCCATTCGTTGTGCCTATCCACAGCCGTGATCAGTGGCCTGAGATCATCGGGCAAATCAACGGACTCGATGGTATGGATGGTGAGAACATTACCTACGAGAACCTTGATGATCCCGAGGTTCAGAAAGTCTATGCGGTGTATCACGCCGAGCATCCCTACCCAGCCAAAGATGGCACACCCGACTCCGAGCCCTAAGCTGCAGGCCGGAGGAGGTATGGGATTTCGCGTAATCCAGGCCCGGAGTGCCCAGCACACTGAGCGCAATTGGCCGGTAGCTGCCGCCCCGCAAGAACCCGCCCCCAACCGTCCTCTCTCCGAAGGCGTGCAGCCCTCGACGCTGCGGCCCAGCCCCCCACCGGGCCGCCCAGGCCCGGTGGCTCCGCCCTCCCCTCACCAGTTGTGCGTATAGCTCGCCGTCAGCACCGTGCCCGGCGCCGGCAGGTGGCTGGTGTTGTTGTTGTTGCGCAGCAACTGGCTGTAGAGCGGGTAGTAGTCGCGGTTGAACAGGTTCTGGATGCCCAGGCTCAACTGGTCGTCGGGGGTGATGCGGTACTGGCTGACCAGGTCGACCGTGGTGTAGGTGCTGACCTGGCGACGACCGAAGCTTTCCACGCCGTCGAGACGGTAGTCCTTGGAGTCGAAGAAGGTGGCCTGCAGGCGGTTGTTCCAGTCGGCATCCGGCTTGTATTGCAGGTAGGCGGTCAGCTTCAGCGGCGGCACGCGGTAGCCGGTCATGTCCTGCCAGTCCTTGCCGTCCGGCTTCTCGCGTCCGCGCATCCAGGTGGCGCTGCCGCCCGCGCCCCAGACTTCGTCGTCGCTGAGCCAGTCGGCGCTGGCCTCGACGCCGTAGATGCGCTCCTTGGTGCGGGTGAGGATCAGGCCGTTGTTGAAGCTCTGCACGTCGCCCAGCTTGGAGGTGGTGTAGAACAGCGCCAGGCTGCCCAGGGTGTTGCCGCCGATGGCGCCGCGCCAGCCGAGTTCGTAGTTGTTGGTCTTCACCGGTTCGAGGTTCGAGGAGCCGATATCGAAGCCACGGCGGGCGTTGCGCAGCTGGATGCCGACGTCGGGCAGCTGGAAGCCCTGGCTGAAGGAGGCATAGATTTCCTGGCCAGCCACCGGCGAATAGACGATGCCGAGGTTCGACAGCACCGCGTCGTAGTCGAGGTCGCCGCCCTTGACGGTCACCGGCGAGGCGGCCTTGGACTCGGAGAGCGGGATGAAGTCGTCGAATTCGGCGGTGGAGTATTCGTAGCGCAGGCCGCCGTCGATCGACCAGTGTTCGTCGAAGCGATGCTGCAACTGGGCGAACGCGCCGGCGCTGCGGGTGCGTAGCGGCGGCATGTAGGTGAGCTTGCCGATCTTGTCGAAGACCAGCCCGCCGCTGGCGTCGTAGGCCGCCGGGTCGAACACGTCGAGCGGCATGTCGCTGCGTTCCTGGTTGTAGTCGCCGCCCCAGACCAGTTCGGTATTGCCGCTTTCGCCCAGCGGCGTGCGCAGGGTCAGGCGGCTGCCGAACACTTCGCTGTTCTGCATGATCTGGTCGACGTTGCCGCCGCGGGTGGAAACGGCGCGGGCGTCGAACGGGGTGAAGCGGGTGAAGTAGTCGCGGTAGTAGAGCTGCGCGGAGAGCCGGCTGCCGAGGATGTCGAGGTTCTCGTACTCGAGGTTCGCCAGGGTGTTGCGGATTCGGTTCTGCTCGTCCAGCTCCAGGCCCTTGATCGCGTTGGCCGGGACCGAGCCCGGCGGCAGCCTGGCGACCCTCGGGTCGGTGGCGTAGTCGGTGTCCTGGCGGGCGTCGTAGTGGCTGAGGGCGAGCTGCACGCGCTGGTTCTCGTCGATGCGCAGGCCGAGCTTGCCGCCGATGTTGTAGACGTTCGAGTCGAACAGGTCGCCCTGGCTGGGTTCCGGGGCGATGCGGTCGCCATGGGCGTCGTAGGAAGCGCCGACGTGGCGGGTGCCGAAGTCGAACGAATAGTCGAGCGCCCCCAGGGAGCCGGCGAAGTATTGCTGGAACTGGCCGCCGAGGCCATCGCTGCCCAGCCGGGTCAGCGGCGAGGTGGCGCTGAGGCGGGTTTCCGCGCGGTTCTCGCCGCCGGCCGGACGGGTGGTGATGGAGATGATCCCGCCGGTGGCGCCGCTGCCGTAGATGGCGCTGCTGCCACGGATCACCTCGATCCGCTCGATCAGCGCCGGGTCGATGTTGGCCAGGTTGCGCGAGGAGTCGCGGTTGGTGTTCAGCGGCACGCCATCGACCATCACCAGCATGCTGCGCCCGCGCAGGGTCTGGCCGTATTCGGTGATGGTGCGGCTGGAATCGGACATCCCCGGCACCGCCTTGGCCAGCACGGTGGCCAGGCTGTCGGAGCCCTGGCGCAGCTCTTCCAGCTGGGCATGCTCGATGACGGTGGACTGGCGCGTGGCGGAGACCAGGTCGCTGCTGGTGCGCGAGGCGGTGATTTCCATCTGCTCCATGTCCAGCGGTTCGCTGCGGGCATGCGTAGCGGGCACGGCGGCTTCGCTGGCCGGAACGACGATGAAGGTATGTTCGTCCCTGGCCTGCGCCTGCAGGCCGCTGTCCCTGAGCAACTGGCGCAATGCCTCTTCGGGGGTGAAACGCCCCTTCAGCGCCGGCGCCTGGCGGCCGGCGCCGAGATCGCCGGCGAAGAGGATCTGTACCGAGGATTGTTGCGCGAGGGCGTTGATCGCCTGGCCGAGCGGCGCGGCGGGCAGATCCACATCGAGCTTTTCCTGGCCCTGGGCCGACACCGCCAGGAGCAGGCTGCTGGCGAGCAATGAAGGACGCAGGTGGCGACTGCGGAGGGAAAAATGCACGTCTCGATTTCCTATGCAGGTTGGCTTTTCCTGGATAGCCGCCATGGCGCGCGGGAAACCCTACCTGCGTCCGAGAATTATTTTCGCGTCGATTTGCGTTGGATCTCGACGCTGCCGTCCTCCTGCCGCGACACGGCGACGGGAAGGATGCTCGGCAGCAGGTCGAGCAGCCGGTCGGCGTTGTGCGCGGCGAAGACGCCGGTCAGCCGGAGGGAGGCCAGGCTGGGGTCGTCCAGGAGAATGGGCGCCTTGCGGTAATGGCGCAGCAGCGCGACGGCTTCGTCCAGGGGCGTGCGCTCGAAGACTAGGCGGTCGTCTTTCCAGGCCATCGCCGTGGCGGCATCGACCTTGGCCAGCGGCATCAGTTGCCCGCCAATGGCATCGACCTGCTGGCCCGGCAGGAGCACGACTGGCGCTTGCGCCGTAGCCGAGGTGCCGACCTCCACCCGTCCGCGCTCCAGGGTCACGCGGACGTCGTCGTCCAGGCGGCGCACGTTGAACCGGGTGCCGAGCACGCGGACGTCGGTCGACCCCGCGGACACCACGAAGGGCCGATAGCGCGCCGGGGATACCTCGAAAAGCACCTGCCCCGCGCGCAACGCGACCCGGCGGCTGAGCGGGTGCCAACTGACCTCGATCTGGCTGCCGCTGTCGAGCAGGAGCTGGCTGCCGTCGGCCAGGGTCACGTCGCGCCGCTCACCGATGGCGGTGGCGAAGCGCTCGCGCTTGTAGGCCGGGTCCAGCCAGGCCAGGGCGCCGATGGCCAGCGCCAGCAATAGCGCGACGCCGGCCGCCTTGCTTGCCTTGCGCGATTTCGGCCGGGAGGGCGGCAGCGGGAACAGGTCCTTCAGCGCGTCGCGATGGCGCTCCAGGGCGTCGTCCAGCGGAACCTGCCCATTCCGTTTCGAAGGCTGGGTCATGGCCGTGCCTCGCCGCGGCCGAGCCGTTCCCGGCAGGCCGCCAGTCCGAGGCGCAGGTGCTTTTCCACGGTCTTGACGGAGATGCCGAGGCGGTGGGCGACTTGCGCCTGGGGAATTTCGTGGATCTTGTGCATGACGAAAACGGCCCGGCAGCGAGGAGGAAGCGTGGCGATGGCGTCGACCAGTGCCTGGAACTCGCGCTCGGCCTCGTGGCGACCCATGGGCGTCGCCGCCATGCAGGCGACTTCCGGTAGCTCGGCGACGGCTTCCACCCAGGCGGTTCGACGACGGTCGCTACGATAGCGGCTCACGGCGGCGTCGTGGGAGATTTTCCGCAGCAGGGCCAGGGGCGTGTGCACGTCCTCCTTCTCGTCGCGTTCGAGCAACTGCACGCACACGTCGTGCACCACTTCGCGCGCCATGCCCCGGTCGCCGAAGCGCCGGCGAACATGGTCGACCAGTTCCTCGTAGTGACGAACCAGTGTGGACAGCAGCGTCGGCTTGGCGGGATCGAACGGCACGATGCACCCAGGAAAGGAGCCTGGCTCCGAAGAATGGGGGCCGAGTGTAAATGAGAAACAGTCGCAGATGAAAGACCGGTCATCGTCAGGGATTGCCTGGGTTGGCGTGCGTAGCGGGCAGGTGGCTTTCGCCCGACCGCGCAACTGCCGAGCCAGGGCGGAGAGGGATCCCCTTTTCGCCCCGCTACTCAACCCCCCGGCCTTGCCGGGGGGCACCGCCTCCGTCGGTTATCGGTGTCTGCGTGCGTACTCCGCCTCGAACAGCGACAGGGCGTCGCTGAGCAACGACAGCAGGGAACCGGTGATGCGGCAGATGCTTTCGCCGGGTTCTTCGGTTTCGTCGAGCAGGTCGAGGACGCTCAGCGTTCCGATCGCCGACTCCAGCCGGCGGCGGGCGGTGTCGAACAGGTCTTCGCTGGCTGCGCTGCTGTCCAAGTAGAGGGTGGCGCAACCGGGGTGCTGGTTGCATTGCGAGGTGCGTCGCAGGGGGATGAAGGTGGAAGGGGACTGTGCGGTTATTGCGGGATTCGACGTATCATCGGCCTTAGCCATGGGTCAGCTCCTTTTAAGCTGGTCTCTGGTTAGCGGGTCGTAGGTGTTCCTGCACCTGCGGCCCGCGTCTTTTCTGCCCCCAAGAAAACAGATGGACTTGGCGACCCCTCCATCTTCCTCCTACTGGTTTTTTATCCAATTCCTGGGCGTCTGAGAGAGGCTGCGGAAAAGTCTGGGGGAGATGTCCGGCGTTTCCAGGGCATGTCATCCGCCGCTGTCACGGGTATGTGGCGGATAACCGCTAGGCGGTTATTCGCCCTACGGGGTTGGGCTCAAGCGGGCAGTGCGGGGTCGTTTGCCTGCGCGTAGGGCGGTGGTAGGGCGAATGACGCCGTAGGCGTTATCCGCCGCTGCCATGGGTAATCGGCGGATAACCGCTAGGCGGCTATTCGCCCTACGCGGCTGGGTAACCGGCACGACCCTGCTGACCCTTCCTGACCACCCCGTCAACCCGTAAACTACGCGGTTCCCCTGCCCAGACAAGGACTGCCGTGAACAGCCCCGCCCTGCCCCTTTCCCGTGGCTTGCGCATCCGCGCCGAACTCAAGGAACTGCTGACCCTCGCCGCGCCGATCATGATCGCGCAACTGGCGACCACCGCCATGGGCTTCGTCGATGCGGTGATGGCCGGGCGCGCCAGTCCGCACGACCTGGCAGCGGTGGCGCTGGGCAACTCGATCTGGATCCCGATGTTCCTGCTGATGACCGGCACCCTGCTCGCCACCACGGCCAAGGTCGCCCAGCGCTACGGCGCCGGCGACCAGCCCGGCACCGGACCGCTGGTGCGCCAGGCGCTGTGGCTGGCGCTGCTGATCGGGCCGCTGTCGGGGGCGGTGCTGTGGTGGTTGTCGGAGCCGATCCTCGGTTTGATGAAAGTGCGCCCGGAACTGATCGGGCCGAGCCTGCTGTACCTCAAGGGCATCGCCCTGGGCTTCCCGGCGGCGGCGCTGTATCACGTACTGCGCTGCTACACCAACGGCCTGGGACGGACCCGGCCGAGCATGGTGCTGGGGATCGGCGGGCTGCTGCTGAACATCCCGATCAACTACGCGCTGATCTACGGCCACTTCGGCATGCCGAAGATGGGCGGCCCCGGCTGCGGCTGGGCCACCGGCTCGGTGATGTGGTTCATGTTCCTCGGCATGCTGTTCTGGGTGAACAAGGCCTCGATCTACCGCGCCAGCCAGTTGTTCTCGCGCTGGGAGTGGCCGGATCGCGCGACCATCGGCCCGCTGGTGGCGGTCGGCCTGCCGATCGGCATCGCGGTGTTCGCCGAGTCGAGCATCTTCTCGGTGATCGCCCTGCTGATCGGCGGGCTCGACGAGAACGTGGTGGCCGGCCACCAGATCGCCCTGAACTTCAGCGCGCTGGTGTTCATGATTCCCTATTCGCTGGGGATGGCGGTGACCGTGCGGGTCGGCCACAACCTCGGCGCCGGCCTGCCGCGCGACGCGCGCTTCGCCGCCGGCGTGGGGATGGCCGCGGCGCTGGGCTACGCCTGCGTCTCGGCGAGCCTGATGTTGTTGCTGCGCGAGCAGATCGCCGCGATGTATTCGCCGGACCCGGCGGTGATCGCCATCGCCGCCTCGCTGATCGTGTTCTCCGCGCTGTTCCAGTTCTCCGACGCCCTGCAGGTCACCGCCGCCGGGGCCCTGCGCGGCTACCAGGATACCCGGGTGACGATGATCATGACCCTGTTCGCCTACTGGGGCATCGGCCTGCCGGTGGGCTACAGCCTCGGCCTCACCGACTGGTTCCAGGAACCCACCGGACCGCGCGGCCTGTGGCAGGGCCTGGTGGTGGGCCTGACAGGCGCGGCGATCATGCTCTGCATCCGCCTGGCGCGCAGCGCGCGGCGCTTCATCCGCCAGCACGAGCGCCTGCAGCGGGAGGACGCGGCGGCCGCCTCAGTCCTTGGCCGGTAGCGCCGGGGCGGCGCCACGCGACTTGACGCTGAGGGTAGTGCCGACCGAGGCGAGGATGATCGCGCCGATGGCTAGCCATTGGGTCGGGCTCAGCCGCTCGCCGAGGAACAGCAGCCCGGAGAGCGCGCCGAAGGCCGGCTCGATGCTCATCAGGGTGCCGAAGGTGCGCGCCGGCAGGCGGGTCAGCGCGACCATTTCCAGGGTATAGGGCAAGGCCGTGGAGAGCACCGCGACGCCCAGCGCCAACGGGATCAGCGCCGGGTCGAGGAGGTCGGCGCCGGCGTGGGCGACGCCGATCGGCACAACCAGGATCGCCGCCACCAGCACCCCCAGCGCGGCGCCCTGGGCGCCATGGTCGGCGCCGGCGCGCTGGCCGAAGAGGATGTACAGCGCCCAGCACACGCCGGCGCCGAGGGCATAGGCGGCGCCGACCAGGTCGAGCGGCTCGGCGCTGTTGCCCAGCGGCAGCAACAGCCAGATGCCGAACACCGCCAGGCCGATCCAGAGGAAGTCCAGCAGGCGCCGCGAGGAGAGGATCGCCACCAGCAGCGGCCCGGTGAACTCCAGGGCCACCGCGATGCCCAGCGGCACGGTGCGCACCGAGAGATAGAACAGCAGGTTCATGCCGCCCAGGGCGATGCCGTAGACCACCACCGAGCGCAGCGATTGCAGGCTCAGGCGCTTGCGCCAGGGGCGCAGGAACAGCAGCAGGATCAGCGCGGCGAAGAACAGCCGCAGGGCCGTGGTGCCCTGGGCACCGACCAGGGGGAACATGCTTTTCGCCAGGGAGGCGCCGCTCTGGATCGAGGCCATGGCGATCAATAGCAGGCCGACCGGCAACAGCGTTCCGGCGAGGCCGCGGGAGGTGGAGGTCATGGAAGAGGTCCGGCAGTGGGAAGCAGCCCGATGGACTGCGGGAAACGGGATGTGCACTATAATGCGCAAAACCGCGACAGTGAGCAATATATTGCCCAACCCTACCGAACGCCCCAGCGTCCTCGAACATGTCTCCGGCAACGTCCGCCGCCTACGCCTGCAAGCCGGCCTCAGCCAGGAAGCGCTGGCCCGCGCGGCCAGTGTCAGCCGGCGGATGCTGGTGGGCATCGAGAGCGGCGACGTCAATGTCAGCCTGTCGACCCTCGACCGTATCGCCGCCGCCCTCGGCGTGCTGTTCCCCGACCTGGTCCAGGCCCCGGCCACCGACCGCTCGCGGATCAATGCGGTAGCCTGGGTCGGCCACCACCCCGAGAGCCGCGCCACCCTCCTCGCCAGCGCGCCGGCGCGGCGCGAGGTGGAACTCTGGGCCTGGTCGCTGGGACCGGGCGAGCGCTACGTATCGGAACCCGACGCCGCCGGCTGGCGGGAGATGGTTCTGGTCATCGAAGGTCGCCTGCGCCTGGAACTGGCCGACGGCGAACGGCGCATCGAGGCCGGCGATTTCCATGCCTTCGCCAGCGACCAGCCGTACGCCTACGTCAACGATGGGGACGAGGTGGTGCGTTTCACCCGCAACGTGGTGAGCTAGGCTCTAGCCTCGAGCCAGCCTTCCAGAGGAGACCGCGATGAGCGCACGCGTACGACCCTTCCTGATGTTCCAGGGGGTCCAGGCCGAGGCGGCCATGAACTTCTACCTGTCGCTGTTCGACGACGCCGAGATCCTCCAGATCCAGCGCTACGGCGCCGAGGGGCCGGGCCCGGAGGGCTCGGTGCTGAAGGCGCTGTTCCGCCTCGGCGACCAGAGCGTGCATTGCATCGACAGCCATGTGCGGCACGCCTTCGATTTCACCCCGGCGTTCTCCTTCTTCGTCGACTGCGAGAGCAACGCGCAGATCGAGCGCCTGGCCGAAGCCCTGGGCGACGGCGGCAAGGCCCTGATGCCGCTCGGCGACTACGGCTTCAGCCAGCGTTTCGCCTGGCTGGCCGACCGCTTCGGGGTGTCCTGGCAGCTCAACCTGGCCTGAGCCCGGCAGTTGCCGTCAGGCTTCCTGGAGGACTTCCTGGCACACATCGACCCACTGCGCATCCACCAGCTCGGCCATCCGTTGCGGGGCGATGCGGACCGCGCTGTGCACCGCGCCGGCGGCCGGCAGCACTTCGTCGAAGGCTTGCAGCGAGACGTCGCAGTACACCGCCAGCGGCGTCGCCAGGCCGAACGGGCAGACTCCGCCGACCGGGTGCCCGGTCAGCTCGACCACGTCCTCGGCGCCGAGCATCTTCGCCTTGCCGCCGAAGGCGGCCTTGATCTTGCGGTTGTCCAGCCGCGCGTCGCCGCGCGCCACTACCAGTACGGTGCGCTCGCCGACCCGCAGCGACAGGGTCTTGGCGATCCGCCCCGGCTCCACGCCATGGGCCTCGGCGGCCAGGGCGACGGTGGCGGTGCTGGTTTCCAGCTCGATGATGCGCAGGTCCGGGGCTTTCTCGGCGAAGAACCGCCGGACGGATTCGAGGCTCATGGGGTGGGCTCCTTGGCGAAAACCCACGAACTTATGCAAGCGCGCCGAGGCTGTCCAGCGCCGCGCGCTCAGGCGAAGCGCACGCAGTAGATCGGCGGCAGGTTGGCGGAGAGCTGCTGCCAGTCCTCCCCGCCGTTCTCGCTGAGCCACAGGCCGCCGGTGGTCGAGCCCATGGCCAGGCGCTCGCCGCTGGGGTCGATGTCCAGGCCGTGGCGGTAGACCAGGTCGTAGGCCGGGCCGTCGGGCAGGCCGCGCTCGAGGGTCTCGAAGCTGCGGCCGCCGTCGCGGGTGCGGGTGACCACGAAACGGGCGTCCCTGGGAATGCGGCATTCGTCCTTGGTCGCCGGGACGAACCAGGCCGTGTCCGGCTGCCGCGGATGCACGGCGACGGCGAAACCGAAGCTGGACGGCTCGGCGACCACGCCCTGCCAATGCAGGCCGCCGTCGCGGGAACGGAAGATGCCGTTGTGGTGCTGCACCCAGAGGAACTCCGGGCGCGCCTGGCACTGCACCAGGCGGTGCGGGTCCTGGATCGCCGCCTCCTCGCTCTGCTCCGGCGGCATGTAGTCGGCGCGCATGCCTTTGGTGGTGCAGGTCCAGCTGCGGCCGTCGTCGTGGCTCTGCCAGACGCCGCCGCAGGACACCGCGACGGTGAGGTGGCGACTGTCGCGTGGGTCGACGCAGATGGAATGGATGCCGGGATGGTCGTAGCCGCCGCCGAACCACTGGGCGCGCTCGGGTCGTTCCCAGAGTTCGCGGTTGAGGCGCCAGCTGGCGCCACGGTCGTCGGAGCGGAACAGGCCGCCGGGGATGGTCCCGGCCCACAGCGTGCCGGGCCGGTCGGCGCCGCCTGGCTCGAGGATCCACAACTGCTGTAGCGACCAGGGTGGCTCCGCCGCCTGGCCTTCCAGCGGTTCGGCCGCTGGCGGCTGCGGCGGATAGACCGGCACCGCGCATTCCATCCAGTCCGTCGCGCCGGCGTCGCGACGCCACAGCTTGACGCCGAAATGGCCGAGGTTCAGCGCCGCGTAGAGCGCGCCGTCGCGCGGGTCGGCGAGGAGCATGCTCAGCGGCTCGCCGAGGAAGTGGCTGGCCATCGGCAGCCACTGGCCCGCCGCGTTGCGCCGCAGCTCGAACAGGCCCTTGCGGGTGCCGACATAGAGTCGCTCGCTCACCGGATGTCCTCCTCTGTTGGTCAACCGCCGCTCAGCGCCTGCACCACGTAGATCTCGCTATCGTCTTGGAGCGGATCGCCCAATCCCCGGCGATCGCGGACCTGCACGCCATCGACGAACAGCGCCACATGCCGGCGCAGACTGCCCTGGTCGTCGAGCAGGTAGCCGCGCAAGCGCGGCTCGCGGGCGAAGGCCGCCTGCAAGGCGGCGGCGACGGTGGCGGCGCCGACGTCCAGCGCGGGCATGGCGACATGCCGCTGGATGGCCGGGGCGAAGACGATACGGGGCATGCCGAGGCTCGCGGAAATGGTTCTGCTGGAACAGTGTAGAAGCCCTGCAGGCCACGGCTGGCGCGGCCCGCCCAGCGGTCGGCACACTCCGCAGCGACGCTCGTCGGCCATCCCGGCCGCTCGGCGCGGGCCTCCTATACTGCCCCGGCCAGCGAAAAAACCGCCGTCGCCTGTCGATCCGCCGGCCCGCCGTTCGACCAGTTCGGGAGGCGGGCCAGAACGGGCCGTCATTGCGCAGAACAACAAGGAGAACGCAGATGAGATTCATGGTGATCGTCAAGGCCACCCAGGCTTCCGAAGCCGGCGAGATGCCCAGCGAGGAACTGCTCGCGGCGATGGGCCGCTACAACGAGGAACTGGTCAAGGCCGGGGTGATGCTCGCCGGCGAAGGGCTACAGCCCAGCGCCAAGGGCGCCCGGGTGCGTTTCTCCGGCAACGCGCGGACGGTGATCGACGGCCCCTTCGCCGAGACCCGCGAGCTGATCGCCGGTTTCTGGATGTTCCAGGTGGCCTCCCTGGAAGAGGCCATCGAGTGGGTCAAGCGATGCCCGAACCCATTCGACGGCGAATCCGAGATCGAGATCCGCCAGGTCTTCGAGGCCGAGGACTTCGGCGAGGAGTTCACCCCGGAACTGCGCGAGCGCGAGGAGCGCCTGCGCGCCGAGCTGGAAAAACGCAACTGAACCGCCCCGCACTCCGCCAAGAACGAGGAAAGCGCCATGCAAATCGTCCCCTACCTGATCTTCAACGGTAATTGCCGGGAGGCCTTCAGCTGCTACCACCAGCACCTGGGCGGCACCCTGGAGGCCATGCTGCCGTTCGGCGACAGCCCCGAGTGCGGCGACATCCCGGCCGACTGGAAAGACAAGATCATGCACGCACGGCTGGTGGTCGGCAGCTTCGCCCTGATGGCCTCGGACAATCACCCGGCCTATCCCTACGAAGGCATCAAGGGCTGTTCCATCAGCCTCAACGTCGACAGCAAGGCCGAGGCCGAGCGCCTGTTCAACGCCCTCGCCGAGGGCGGCTCGGTCCAGATGCCGCTGGGCCCGACCTTCTGGGCGGCGAGCTTCGGCATGTTCACCGACCGCTTCGGCGTGGCCTGGATGGTCAACTGCGAGCAGGACCGGTAGCGTCCGCTACGCGGGCCCGCCGCCAGGTGTGAATCGGCGGCGGGCCCGCGTTCCGCTGTGCGCGAGTCGCGATCGATAGACGCACTGCCGCGATAATTTAAGTTGCATTTTAAAACCAAAATTCCTAGCCTCCGCATAGTTTCATATTGAAACCTTACGGAGCGCTTCGCATGCCATCCTCGCCATCCTCCCTCCCCTCCGCGCTGGTGCTGCTGTTCGCCGTCGCCTGCGGTCTCAGCGTGGCCAACGTCTATTACGCCCAGCCGCTGCTGGACGTCCTCGGTGCCGAGTTCGCCATCGGCCAGGCCGGGGTCGGCCTGCTGTTCGGCGCGACCCAAGCCGGTTGCGCCCTGGCGCTGCTGCTGGTGGTGCCGCTGGGCGACCTGCTGGAGCGGCGCCGGCTGATGTTCGTCCAGCTCCTGCTGCTGGTGCTGTCGCTGCTGCTGGTGGGCTTCGCCGGCGATACCCTCGGCCTGGCGCTGGGGCTGCTCGGACTGGGCCTGCTCGGCACCGCCATGACCCAGGGACTGCTGGCCTACGCCGCGGCGCTGGCGGCGCCTGGCGAGCGCGGGCGGGTGGTCGGCGCGGCGCAGGGCGGCGTGGTGATCGGCCTGCTGCTGGCGCGCAGCCTGGCCGGGCTGCTCGCCGACCTCGGCGGCTGGCGCAGCGTCTACCTGGTCTCGGCAGCGAGCATGGGCGGGCTTGGCCTGCTGCTCTGGCGGGTACTGCCGGCGGCGCCGAGCAACGAACTGGGGCTGTCCTACCGGCAGCTGCTCGGCTCGATGTTCGGCCTGCTGGCGAGCCAGCGCGTGCTGCAGGTGCGCGGCCTGCTCGGGCTGTTGATGTTCGCCGCCTTCGGGGTGTTCTGGAGCAGCCTGGTATTGCTGCTCAGCGCGCCGCCGTATTCGCTGTCGCACAGCGCCATCGGCGCCTTCGGCCTGGTCGGCGCGCTCGGCGCGCTGGGCGCGGCGCGGGCCGGCAGCCTGGCCGATCGCGGCCACGCCCAGGCGCTCAGCGGCGGCGCCCTGCTGCTGTTGCTGCTGTCCTGGCTGCCGCTCGCCCTCGGCGCGCATTCGCTGGCGGCGCTGATTCTCGGCGTGCTGCTGCTCGATCTCGCCGGCCAGGCGATCCATGTGCTCAACCAGAGCCTGGTCTTCGCCATCGACCCGCGCGCCCACAGCCGCCTGGTGGGTTGCTACATGCTGTTCTACGCCGCCGGCAGCGGCCTCGGCGCCAGCGCCGGCACCGCCATGTACGCCTGGGCCGGCTGGGACGCGGTGAGCCTGCTCGGCGCGGCGATCAGCCTGGCGGCCCTGGCGTTCTGGTGGTTCACCCGTGGCGTTGGCGGCGAAGCGCGTACGGCCTGCGCCAACGGCGCCTGAGCCGGCTTCAATCGAGTTCGCGCAGGCGCTGCTCGATGAAGCGCCGCTCCGGCTCCTGGCGCGCCAGGGCCAGCGCCGCGCGGTAGGCCTCGCGGCGGCGACCGAGACGGCGGCAGAAGTCGGCGCGCGCCGAGTGCGCCAGGTGGTAATCGGCCAGTTCACCCCGCGCCAGCAACGCATCGACCGCGGCCAGCCCGACCTCGACGCCATCGCGCATGGCCAAGGCCACGGCGCGGTTGAGTTCGATCACCGGCGATGGCGCCAGGCGCAGTAGCGCGTCGTAGAGGGCGACGATCCGTGCCCAGTCGGTGTCCTCGGCGCGCGGGGCCTGGGCGTGCACCGCGACGATGGCCGCTTGTAGGGTGTAGGCCCCGAAACGGCGGCTGGCCAGGGCCCGCTCGACCAGGCCGAGCCCCTCGACGATCAGTCCGCGATCCCATAGCGTGCGGTCCTGCTCGTCGAGCCGCACCAGTTCGCCGCTGGCCGAGGTCCGCGCCTGGCGCCGCGAGTCGTGCAGCAACATCAGGGCGAGCAGGCCGAGGGCCTCGGGGTCGGGCAGCAGTTCGACCAGCAGGCGGCCGACGCGGATCGCCTCGCCGCTGAGATCGGCGCGGGTCAGGCTGGTGCCGGTGGAAGCCGAGTAGCCCTCGTTGAACACCAGGTAGATCACTTGCAGGACGTTGCCCAGCCGCTCGGGGAGTTCCTCCAGGGTCGGTACCTGGTAGGGAATCCGGGCCTCGCGGATCTTGTTCTTGGCCCGCACGATGCGTTGGGCGATGGCGCTGGGCGCGGCGAGGAAGGCGCGGGCGATCTCCTCGGTGCGCAGGTCGCAGACCTCGCGCAGGGTCAGCGCCACCTGTGCCTCGGGGGTCTGCGCCGGGTGGCAGCAGGTGAAGATCAGGCGTAGCCGGTCGTCTTCCACCGCATCGCCCTCCTCCGCCGGCGCCTCGGCCTGCTCTTCCAGTTGCTCGGCGAGCAGTCGCTGCGAGGCGTCGAAGCGCGCTCGCCGGCGCAGGTTGTCGATGGCCTTGAAGCGCCCGGCGGAAACCAGCCAGGCGCGCGGGTTGCGCGGGATACCGTCGCGCGGCCACTGCTCGACGGCGGCGATGAAGGCGTCGTGCAAGGCTTCCTCGGCCAGCTCGAAATCGCCGAGCAGGCGGATCAGGGTCGCCAGCACGCGCCGCGACTCCTCGCGGTACAGTGCCTCGATGCGGCTGCGCAACGGCTCGCCGTGCTCCCTCAATGGCTGGCCTGCGCGTGGCAGCAGGCGCTTTTCGGCGCCTCGTCGTAGCGGTCGTGGTGACGCAGCCAGTCCATGATCGCGTCCTCGTTGCGCCCCTTGGGCGTCAGGTCGAGGAAGTTGTAGGTGGTGAGCAGGATGTCGAGGCCGCGCGCATAGGCCGAATAGGTGTGGAACACCTCGCCCGCCGGATTGCGCAGGAACACACTGGCACCCGGCATTTCCTCGCCGGCGTCGGGGGTCGGCTGGTAGTTGTAGTCGACGCTGCCGGCGGCCAGTTGCGCCTTGTCGAAGGACACCCCGAAGTCACGGTTGAAATCGCTGCCGTACGAGGAGTACCAGTCGAAACGCCAGCCCATGCGCCGGCGGAACGCCTGGAACTCCTCCAGGGGCGCGCGCGATACCGCCACCAGGCTGACGTCGTGGTGCGCCAGGTGCCGGTTGGCGCCGTCGATGTGGTCGGCGAGGAACGAACAGCCGACGCAGCCTTCGCTCCAGCCCGGCGCGAACATGAAGTGGTAGACGATTAGCTGGCTATTGCCGCCGAACAACTCGGCCAGCGAACGCTCGCCGCGCTCGCCCTGGAAGCGGTAGTCCTTGTCCACCCTGACCCAGGGCAGTTCGCGTCGTTCGGCGGCGACCTGGTCGCGCAGGCGGGTGAGTTGCTTTTCCCGCGCCAGCAGACGGCGACGGGCGTCCAGCCATTGTTCCCGGTTGCTCACCGGGTGGTCCTGCAAAGAAGGATTCATTGCCGATTCTCCACGGAAATTCTCGGTTTTCCAGCCTGCCCGGGGTCGTTCCGCCAGCGGCGCCGGCGCCCGGTCGCCAGGGCGAAGCCGGCCAGCGAAGCGCCGCCGGCGCACAGCAGGGACAGGGATGCGATGCACAGGGGGCACATGCTTCACCTCCGGCGCCGGGCGCCCTCACTCCCATTCCTTGACCGGTCGCACTTCGACGCAGCCGAGCCGTCCCGGCGGAATCTTCGCGGCGATCTGCAGGGCCTGGTTGAGGTCGCGCGCCTCGATCAGGTAGAAACCGCCGAGTTGCTCCTTGGTCTCGGCGAACGGCCCGTCGGTCATCGCCAGCCGCCCGCCCTGGTGGCGCAGGGTGGTGGCGGTCTGCACCGACTGCAGGGCGTGCGAGGCGATGTAGTGGCCGGCCTTGCCCAACTGGTCGGAGTAAGTCATGCACTCGTCGACGATGGCGGCAAGCTCCTCGGCCGGCACGGCGGCCAGCTTCGCTTCGTCGAAATAGATCAGGCAGAGGTATTTCATGGCGGTGGGCTCCTGGTGCGGATCGACGATCCGTTCGTTCGGTAGTCGCCCGGCGAGGGCGCCTTTCGACAGCGGCGGGGAAAAAAGCCCGCGGCGCGGACGAACGGTCGGCGCTCGCCGTGGAACGCCGCCGACCGCAGCACAAGCCTAGACCCGCCCGGCCACCGGGCGCGGGCCGTCGGTCAGGGCTGGCGCGGTGCGTAGGGATTCAGGCGGGGATCGCGCAGCGGGCTTTCCCGGGTCGGCCCGGGATCGTCCTGGCGCAGGCGGAGACTGCCGTTGCCGATCTTCAAGCCGTCCTTGGTCGTCGCCTCCCCGTCGGCGCTGGCCGCGTCGCTGCCCGGCAGGTCCGGCTCGGCGGCCTCCGGTTGCGGCTGTGGCGCGCCGCCCATGGGCAACGGCGCGACTGGCGGCGCGGCGGGCAAGGCTGCCGGCAGCTCGTCCGGCAGGGGCGCGGCGAGGGTCGGTTGGCCCAGGCCGGCGAGCACCATGGCCAGGAGCAGGAAAAGCACACGCGACATGACAAAGCCTCGATAGGCCTCGGGACTTCCACCATAGCCGCGCAACGGCCCCGGCGAGCGAAGTACGGACCAGCGGCATCGCGCATTGGAAAAAGGGAATTCCTGGAATTGTTCGATAGGACCCTGGCCACCTCCGTCAGCTGTCAATCGACTTTTCGAACAACGCGCCCGCCCCCTATTAGAACAGCGCAAAAAAACTCGATCAAAAGTACAGCCTGAGCATGAGGTCGCGGATATAACCTGAAATCGAATTGCGCCCCGGCGTAGTTGCTCCGGTAACACTTCGCAGACGCAGGAGTCGAACGCCACCGAAAAGAAGATAGCACTTGCCAGAGAAACTTCCGCAGGACCCAACGAACATCCCGGCACGCACTCGCCTCGCCATCTTTCTTCCATTCAAAGACCCGCCCACATGTAAATGAGTGGAGTAGCCAATGACGCTATTGGATATCGAAAAGCTGCTGGACATGACTCACCACATGTCGGTGCACATTCCCATCGAACTGATCATTTCCTGGGAGCAGAGCGAAGAGGCCTGGAGTGTGAAAGACAACTGTCTCAACTTCGTCTATGTCAATCGTCGCTATACCGAACTGATCACCCCGCGGTTCGGCCAGAAGAACTCCCTGCTATCCCCCTTCAGTGCCAGCATCGAAGAGCACGACAAGCTGGTCATCCAGACCGGCAAGCGCATCGAGGCCCTGGCGCTGCTCAGGCCGGACGATCATCCGGCGCCCTGCTGCCTGTATTTCGAACGCATGCCGCTGTATGACCGGCGCGGCAACCGCACCGGGGTGATCGCCCATGCCAAGACCCTGACCTCGGTCGCCCCGCGCGGCTTCATCGCCACCGACGGCATCGGTACCTTCACCTTCACGCCCCCCTCGGAGTTGTTCACCTCGCGCGAATGGGACGTGATCTACCTGCTGCTTTCCGGTCTCTCGGAAAAAGAAATAGCCGAACAGATCAGCCGCTCCCTGAGTACCGTCAAGTTTCACAAGAGCAACATCTTCCAGAAGGTCGGTTGCAGTTGCATCGGCGCCTTCAAGGCACTCGCCCGGCAAAAGAAGTGGAACTTCTATATCCCGCCGACCTTCGCCAGCGCCAAGTACATCATCAATCACTAGTCGCGCCTCGCGAGAGCCTTCGGCGTGCCGGGCGACGCTTTTGCCGGCAAAACCGAGCGGTTCGAATGGACAAGGACAACAGCATGTCTCGAAACAATCCTTCGCGTCATTCAATACTCGTCACTTCCAACATAAACGCGGCCAATGATGCGAATCGTCTTTCCGAGCTTTGTCGACAACTGGAAATACGCGGCTATCGGCTCTTCCAGGCGCCAAGCCGCAAGGTCGCCCTGGATTTTCTCGGCAACGCCGCGCACCCCGCCGGCATCCTCCTGCTCGTCGCGGAGCCGACAGGCGAGAACGAGGCCGCACAATTGTCGGCCCTCGATGAACTCCGCCAGGTCGCGCCGTCCATCCCGCTGTTCCTGTTGTTTCGTCAACTGCGCATCGAGCAGTTGTCCAGCCAGCTACTGGACGAGGTCCAGGGATGCTTCAACCTGGCCGCCGGCCCCGCACGCTTCATCGCCGAGCGCATCGACAGCGACCTGCGCGAATGGCGCGCCCCGGCGGGCCCCAGGCGGCTGCGCGACTATGCCCCGCCGGTCCCGCGCACGCCGGTGAGCGCCCGCTACAACGGCCGCGCACGCCTCGATCTGGCGCCGGCCAAGCAGTGGCGGATCGGCTCGGGGAGCACCGCGGAGCGCCTGGCGACGCCGCTGAACGACCTCTCCACGGCCTACCGCAAGACGTCCGCAGGAGCCCCGGCGGCGCACGCCGGCGACATCGCCGAGGCCTTTCGCCGGGCGCTCTGGGAAGCCGCCGCGCGGCTCGCCAGGGAGGATGGCGATACGTGGTTCTTCGAGATACTGCGGGGCAACCCGGGGCCTGGCATCGAGGCCGGCCGGGAGACGCCGGCGAAGCGCTGGCACGGGCTCGCCGAGACACTCGACAGCAGTCCTCGGCTGGACCCGCTGCGCGTCGCCCTGAGCGCCCCCGGCCTCGATTCGCGCGGTCGCCCGGCCAGCTTCGGAGTACCCGCCGCGGTGGTCTGCCGCTACCTGCGCCGGCACGGCATCGCCCCGTTGCGCACCGGCGACTATCGCTTCCTGCTGCTGTTTCCCCAGGGCGCCAGGGCGGAACACGCGCAGCCGCTGGTGGACAGGCTGTGCGAATTCAAACGCCGGCACGACGACGATGCGCCGCTGAAGCAGGTGTTGCCGGAGTTGCTCGACAGCTCGCCGCTGTACCGCTACATCGGCCTGCGCGAACTCTGCGCGATGATCCACGAAGCCAGCCTGCGGCTGCACCTGACCGCCCTCGCCGACGCCGCCGCCAGGGCTGCCGGCCACGCCGCGCTGGCGCCGGCCACGGTCTATGGGCACCTGGTCAGGGACGAAACCGAAGCGGTGGCGATCGACAGGCTCGGCGGCCGTGTGGTCGCCAGCCTGGTCGGCGTCCATCCGGCGGCCACACCGCTGCTATTGCCCGGCGAACGGGTGGCCGAGGAATCGCCGGCGCTGATCGACTACCTGCTGGCCTTGCAGGCCTTCGGCGAGCACTTTCCCGGTTTCGCTCCCGAGTTGCAGGGCATCGAGATCGATGAGCGCGGCCGCTACCGGGTCCGTTGCGTCAGGCCGGCCGCCCTCGCCCGCGGCTCCGGCCTGCGCCTGGCCACGCGCCGGCCGGACTGAGGCGCGCCGTTCAGCGCAGCGCCTTGCTCAACTGGCCACGGTGCTTGAGTTCCAGGCGCTGGACGAAGGCCTGGAGGATGCGCCGGTAGAGTTCGTCGCCGAGCTGGCCGTCCTCGATGCCGGCATCGATATTCGGGTTGTCGTTGACCTCGATGACCAGCACCTTGTCGCCGGCCTGCTTCAGGTCCACCCCGTAGAGGCCGTCGCCGATCCGCCCGGCGGCCTCCAGGGCCAGCTCCAGCACCGCCGGCGGCACCTGCTCCAGCGGCACGGCGCGGCACTCGCCGTTGACGTCCTGGCCGTCGGCCTTGTGGTTGTAGATCTGCCAGTGGCCGCGCGACATGAAGTACTGGCAGGCGTACAGCGGTTGGCGGTCGAGCACGCCGATGCGCCAGTCGTACTCGGTGTAGAAGAACTCCTGGGCCAGCAACAGGACCGAGCGCTCGAACAGCTCGCTCGCCGCCGCCAGCAGTTCGCTGTCGTCGTTGACCTTGACCACGCCACGGGAGAAGCAGCCATCGGGAATCTTCAGCACCAGCGGGAAGCCCAGGCGCCGGGCCACCCGCTGCCAGTCCTGCGGGCGTTCCTTGTAGAGGATCTCGGTGAGCGGCATGCCCAGTTGCCGGCAACCAAGCAGGTCGGCCAGGTAGACCTTGTTGGTGCAGCGCAGGATCGATGCCGGGTCGTCCATCACCACCAGGCCTTCGCGCTCGGCCTTCTCGGCGAAGCGATAGGTATGGTGGTCGACCCGGGTGGTCTCGCGGATCAGCAGGGCGTCGAACTCGGCCAGGCGCGCGTAGTCCTTGCGTCCGATCAGTTCGACGTCGATGCCGAGGCTGGCGCCGACCCGCACGAAGTTGGCCAGCGCCTGCGGGTTGGACGGCGGCAGCGCTTCGTCGGGATCGTGCAGGATCGCCATGTCGTAGCGCGCCACCCGCCGCGAACGCGGCATGCGCCAGGCGCGCCGGCTGAAACCGTCGAGGGCGTCGGCGAAGACATCCTCCTGGTCGCTGCGCAGGCGGTTCAGCACGCCAGGGCGCACGCCCTCGATATGCCAGCCCTGCTGGCGACGGAACTCCACCAACAGGATCGGGCAGGGAAAGGCTTCGAACAACTGGCGCGCGAGGTCGGCCAGCGGCTCGAACTCGGTATGGCCGAAATACAGGGTCAGGGTGAAGCCGTCGGTGGCGCCATAGGGCGTACGGCACAGCGCCTTGTCCAGGGCCTTGTCGAGGCCACCCAGGGCCAGCCCGTACACCGACTTGCGAGCCAGTTCGCTGATGCAGCGCAGCGACGGGATCACCCGGTGGCCACGGGCCTCGGCCAGCAGCGAACAGTAGTAGCCGAGGCCGAGGTACTTGTAGCCGCGGCACAGGTTGATCACCTGCACGCGGCGGCCGCCGTGGTCGCGCGCCGATTGCTCGAGGTATTCCTGGGCGGTGAGGACTTCCTCGCTGGGCAGGTAGGAGGCCCAGTCCTCGCGTCGCTCGACGACGATCATCAGGCGGCTGCCGAGGTCGGCGAGAGCCGGCGGTCGGGGTTGCTCGACGGGGGTCATGCGGAGCGACCCGTCGAGGGTGGCTAACGAGGCTGCTGACATGAGTGGCGGTATCCTCTGAATGACGGTACCTGCCGTTCTAGACCTGCCGGCGCCTCCTGTCGCGCCTCGTTACGCAAGCTTTACGAGCGCCGCCGCCAGGCGCCGGCGCGGCAACCGGCCAGGGCCGCCGGGTACCGCGCCGCGAGTGCCGAGGAGCATTTTTACGCTGGCGTTGCGCGCTCGTCAGGCCAGGCTGTCGAGCACCCCGCCGTCGACCCGCAGGGCCGCGCCGGTGGTCGCCGAGGCCTGGGTCGAGCAGGTGTAGACCACCAGGTTGGCGACTTCCTCGGGCGTCGCCAGGCGCTGGATGATCGAACTGGAACGGTGCTGCCGGACAAAGGCGGTGCCGGCCTCTTCTATGCTCTGCCCGGCCTTCTGCGCATCCTCGCGGAGCATCTCGGCGACGCCTTCGGTGAGGGTCGGTCCGGGCAGCACCGCATTCACCGTCACCCCGGTGCCGGCCAGGCGCTTGGCCAGGCCGCGCGACACCGAGAGGTTGGCGGTCTTGCTGAAGCCGTAGTGGATCATGTCCGCCGGGATGTTCAACGCCGATTCCGAAGACAGGAACACCACTCGCCCCCAACCGCGCTCGACCATTCCCGGGACGTAGGCGCGGGCCAGGCGCACCCCGGACATCACGTTGACCTCGAAGAAGCGGCTCCACTCGGCGTCCTCGATGTCGAAGAAGTCCTTCAGCTCGAAGATGCCCAGGTTGTTGACCAGGATGTCCGCCTTCGGCTCGGCCGCAACGAAAGCCGCGCAGCCTTCCGCCGTGCCCAGGTCGCCGGCGACGCCGCGTACCCTGGCATCCGGCTGGCCGTTCCGGATCGCCGCGATCGCACGGTCCACCGCCGCCTGGCTGCGTCCGTTGACCACCACGGTGGCGCCGGCGGCGGCGAGGCCGCTGGCGATGGCGAAGCCGATGCCGGCGGTGGAACCGCTGACGATTGCCAGTTTGTCGCTCAGATCGATCTGCATGGGAGTCTCCTGTCGAGTGACGAACCGCTCAGGAACGCGGCTCGGGGAACAGACGACAGCCTAGACCAGCCAGCGTTCCGTGCCCGCTCTGTGCCTCAGAGACGCAGGCCGAGGTTGATCATCGCCGCCGAATTGCCGAGCAGCACCAGCTCGCTGCCCAGCGGGCCTAAGCGTACGCCCACCGAGGGGATGATCGCCGGCGCGACGCCGAAGCGGTTCAGCGGGATCTTGTCGCGGTATTCGCCGCGATAGCCCTGCAACAGGCCGCCGGTGAGCTTCAGGTAGACCGGGTAGCTGTCACTGTCGAAGCGCTTGCCCAGGTAGGCGTAGTTGGAGCGCTGGCTGAACGAGTTGCGGAAGGTCGCGCCGCCGGCCAGCACACCATCGGCGCGGTTGTATTCGAGGCCGAGCAGGTCCTGGTGGTTGTTGTGTTCCGGGTCCGGGTTGAAATGCCGGGTGTAGACGCTGGTCTGCAGGTACCAGAAGTCGCCGTCGTCGGCAGCCCAGGCAGGTGCGGCGAGCACGGCCAGCAGGCTCAGGATGAGATAGCGCATGGGGACTCCAGGCGGCCGTCGCCAGGTAAGGAAGGCAAGACGTGACGGCTTGCGCCTCGCAGCGTGAATTCTGCTGAACCCGGCCTGAATCGGGCCTGAACGAAGCCTGAACAATTTCTGAACGAACCGTCAGAAAAACCCGGAATGGCTCAAGAACGGACCTCGGCGAAACGTTCGGAAAACCGAACGCCATGCCCCGAAAATATTCGGAAGAGCGGACGAAAGGCCATTTCGGGGCATTTTCATCCAAATTTAATTTCTTTTACTTTCAAATAGTTAGACTAAAAAAAGCCGGATTTCATAAGCTGGCATGCATCCTGCCACTACACTGTTCGGCAAGCACGATACTCTCGTGGCTTCCCCCGCCGGGGAAAACCGCGAAACACCCTGTCCCGGAGAGGCCAGGCGCTCGCGGCTCAATAAAAATCAAAACAAGTCGAGGAAGAAATTCATGCGTATCGCTCCCAGTCTGCTGAGCACCGCCATCGTGGCCGCTCTGTTGTCCGCTCCGGTCGTCGCTGACGAGCTCACCGGCACGCTGAAGAAGATCAAGGACACCGGCACCATCACCCTCGGTCACCGTGACGCTTCGATTCCCTTCTCCTACCTCGGCACCGAGCCGGGCAAGCCGATCGGCTACTCCCACGACCTGCAACTGAAAGTGGTCGAGGCGGTGAAGAAGGAACTCAACCTCCCCGACCTGAAGGTCCGCTATAACCTGGTCACCTCGCAGACCCGCATCCCGCTGGTGCAGAACGGCACCGTGGACATCGAGTGCGGCTCTACCACCAACAACGAAGAGCGCCAGAAGCAGGTCGACTTCTCCGTCGGCATCTTCGAGGTCGGCACCCGCCTGCTGTCGAAGAAGACCGCCAACATCAAGGACTTCGACGACCTCAAGGGCAAGAACGTGGTGACCACCGCCGGCACCACCTCCGAGCGCCTGCTCAAGGCCATGAACGCGGACAAGAAGATGGGCATGAACATCATCTCCGCCAAGGACCACGGCGAGTCCTTCATGATGCTCGAATCCGGCCGCGCGGTGGCCTTCATGATGGACGACGCGCTGCTCTACGGCGAAATGGCCAAGGCCAAGAAGCCGGACGACTGGGTCGTCGGTGGCACCCCGCAGTCCTTCGAGATCTACGGCTGCATGGTGCGCAAGGGCGACGCGGCGTTCAAGAAAGTGGTCGACAAGGCCATCACCGATACCTACGCCTCCGGCGAGGTCAACAAGATCTACGACAAGTGGTTCACCCAGCCGATCCCGCCGAAGGGCCTGAACCTCAACTTCCCCATGAGCGAAGAGCTGAAGAAGCTGATCGCCAGCCCGACCGACAAGGCCGCCGAGCAGATGTAACGAGCGCCAGGCGTTCCTCCCGGAGCGCCAGCGCTTCGCGCGTCGCCCCCGCCTCGCGGCGGGGCCTCGGGGACGCGGGAGGGGCCTGCCCCTCCCCAGCCGTCTCCCCCGGAAGAGCAGCGCCGCCGGCCCGCACGGCCGCGCCGGCGCCTGCCTTCCCCGCCAGTGTCTGCAACCGATTGAACCGAGGGGAAACCCCAACATGAATTACAACTGGGACTGGGGCGTGTTCTTCAAGTCCACCGGGATCGGCAGCGAAACCTACCTCGACTGGTACATCGCCGGTCTGGGCTGGACCATCGCCATCGCCCTGGTCGGCTGGATCATCGCCCTGGCGCTGGGCTCGCTGCTCGGCGTCATGCGCACCGTGCCGAACCGCCTGGTATCGGGGATCGCCACCGCCTACGTGGAAATCTTCCGCAACGTGCCGCTGCTGGTGCAGCTGTTCATCTGGTACTTCCTGGTACCCGACCTGCTGCCCGAGGGCCTGCAGACCTGGTTCAAGCAGGACCTCAACCCGACTACCTCGGCCTACCTCAGCGTGGTCGTCTGCCTCGGCCTGTTCACCGCCGCGCGGGTCTGCGAGCAGGTGCGCACCGGCATCCAGGCGCTGCCCTACGGGCAGACCTCGGCGGCCCGCGCGATGGGCTTCCGCCTGCCGCAGATCTACCGCCACGTGCTGCTGCCGCAGGCCTTCCGGATCATCATCCCGCCGCTGACCTCGGAGTTCCTCAACATCTTCAAGAACTCCTCGGTGGCGTCGCTGATCGGCCTGATGGAGCTGCTGGCGCAGACCAAGCAGACCGCCGAGTTCTCCGCCAACCTGTTCGAGGCCTTCACCCTGGCCACGCTGATCTACTTCACGCTGAACATGAGCCTGATGCTGATCATGCGCCTGGTGGAGAGAAAGGTCGCCGTACCGGGCCTGATCTCCGTAGGAGGTAAATGATGGACTTCAGTGGAATCGTTCCCGCCCTGCCGAGCCTCTGGGAAGGCATGCTGATGACCCTCAAGCTGATGGTCCTCGGCGTCCTCGGCGGCGTCGCGCTGGGTACCGTGCTGGCGCTGATGCGGCTGTCGCACAGCAAGTTGCTGTCGAACATCGCCGGCTTCTACGTCAACTACTTCCGCTCGATCCCGCTGCTGCTGGTGATCACCTGGTTCTACTTCGCGGTGCCCTTCATCCTGCGCTGGATCACTGGCGAGGACACCCCGGTGGGGGCGTTCACCTCCTGCCTGGTGGCCTTCATGATGTTCGAGGCGGCCTACTACTGCGAGATCGTCCGCGCCGGCATCCAGGCCATCCCGAAAGGCCAGATGGGCGCCGCCCAGGCACTGGGCATGACCTACGGGCAGACCATGCGCCTGGTGATCCTGCCGCAGGCGTTCCGCAAGATGACCCCGCTGCTGCTGCAACAGAGCATCATCCTGTTCCAGGACACCTCGCTGGTCTATACCGTCGGCCTGATGGACTTCCTCAATTCGGCCCGTTCGCGCGGCGACATCATCGGCCAGGCCAACGAGTTCCTGATTTTCGCCGGCCTGGTCTACTTCGTCGTAAGCTTCACCGCCTCGTTCGCCGTCAAACGTCTGCAGAAAAGGTTAACCGTATGATTTCCATCAAGAATGTCAGCAAGTGGTATGGCGACTTCCAGGTCCTGACCGACTGCTCCACCGAGGTTGCGAAAGGCGAAGTGGTGGTGGTCTGCGGGCCGTCCGGCTCGGGCAAGTCGACCCTGATCAAGTGCGTCAACGCACTGGAACCCTTCCAGAAGGGCGACATCGTCGTCGACGGCACCTCCATCGCCGATCCGAAGACCAACCTGCCCAAGCTGCGCTCGCGGGTCGGCATGGTGTTCCAGCATTTCGAGCTGTTCCCCCACCTGAGCATCACCGAGAACCTGACCATCGCGCAGATCAAGGTGCTCGGCCGCAGCAAGGAAGAAGCCACCAAGAAGGGCCTGGCCCTGCTCGAGCGCGTCGGTCTCAAGGAGCACGCGCACAAGCACCCCGGCCAGCTCTCCGGCGGCCAGCAGCAGCGCGTGGCGATCGCCCGCGCGCTGGCGATGGACCCGGTGGTGATGCTGTTCGACGAGCCGACCTCGGCGCTCGACCCGGAAATGGTCAACGAAGTGCTCGACGTGATGGTCCAGCTGGCCCACGAAGGCATGACCATGATGTGCGTGACCCACGAGATGGGCTTCGCGCGCAAGGTCGCCAACCGGGTGATCTTCATGGACCGCGGGCAGATCGTGGAAGACTGCGAGAAGGAGGAGTTCTTCGGCGACGTCAGCGCCCGCTCCGAACGCGCCCAGCAGTTCCTCGCCAAGATCCTCCCGCACTGATGTACCCGCCCTCGCCGGCCCGCCCGGCGGGGGCCTGCTCTACCCTCGCCTGCGATAACAATAAATAGGGAAAGCCCATGCAACCTGTGCTCTTCAGAACCCTGTCCCTCGGCGTCGCCATTGCCGCCGCATCCTCCTCGGCCTTCGCCGCCACGCTCGACGGCGGCGCCGTCGCCGCGCCCGACGAGTACGGCGCCAAGGTCGCCGCGCAGATCCTCAAAGCCGGCGGCAACGCGGTGGACGCCGCGGTGGCCACCGCCTTCACCCTGGCGGTCACCTACCCCGAGGCCGGCAACATCGGCGGCGGCGGCTTCATGACCCTGTACATGGACGGCAAGCCGTACTTCCTCGACTACCGCGAGGTGGCGCCGAAGGCCGCGAGCAAGACCATGTACCTGGACGACAAGGGCGAGGTGATCGAGAACCTCAGCCTGGTCGGCGCCAAGGCCGCCGGCGTGCCGGGCACCGTGATGGGCCTCTGGGAAGCCCACAAGCGTTTCGGCAAGCTGCCCTGGAGCGAGCTGCTGACCCCGGCCATCGGCTACGCGCAAAAGGGCTTCAAGGTCGCCGACAAGCAGTTCCAGTACCGCCAGGACGCCGTCGCGCTGTTCAACGGCAAGACCAACTTCGGCGACTACTTCGGCCACATGAAGGCCGGCGAGGCGTTCCTCCAGCCGGACCTGGCGAAGACCCTGGAGCGTATCGCCGACAAGGGCCCGGACGAGTTCTACAAAGGCCATACCGCCGACCTGCTGGTGGCACAGATGCAGCAGGACAAGGGACTGATCACCCACCAGGACCTCGCCGACTACAAGGTCAGGTGGCGCGAACCGATGCGCGTCGACTGGCAGGGCAACACGCTCTATACCGCGCCGCTGCCAAGCTCCGGCGGGATCGCCCTGGCCCAGTTGCTGGGCATCAAGGAAAACCGTGCCGCCGACTTCAAGGGCGTCGAGCTGAATTCCGCGCGCTACATCCACCTGCTGGCGGAGATCGAGAAACGCGTGTTCGCCGACCGCGCCGACTACCTCGGCGATCCGGACTTCTCCAAGGTCCCGGTGGCGCGCCTGACCGATCCGGCATACCTGAAGCAGCGTGCCGCCGAGGTCAACCCGACGGCGATCTCGCCGACCGAGAAGGTCCGTCCCGGCCTGGAACCGCACCAGACCACGCACTTCTCCATCGTCGACGCCGACGGCAACGCGGTGAGCAACACCTACACCCTCAACTGGGACTTCGGCAGCGGCGTGGTGGTCAAGGGCGCCGGCTTCCTGCTCAACGACGAGATGGACGACTTCAGCGCCAAACCGGGCGTGGCCAACGCCTTCGGCGTGGTCGGCAGCGACGCCAACGCCATCGAGCCGGGCAAGCGCATGCTCTCCTCGATGAGCCCGAGCATCGTCACCCGCGACGGCAAGGTCAGCCTGGTGGTCGGCACGCCCGGCGGCTCGCGGATCTTCACCTCGATCTTCCAGGTGCTGAACAACATCTACGACTTCCACCTGCCGCTGGAGAAGGCCGTGGCCGCGCAGCGCGTGCACCACCAGTTGCTGCCCAAGGACACGATCTACTACGACGCCTACGCGCCGCTCGCCGGCAAGGTCGCCGAGGAGCTGAAGGCGATGGGCTACACCCTGGAGGACCAGGGCTGGAACATGGGCGATATCCAGGCCATCCGCGTCGACGGCAAGGCCCTGGAGACCGCCTCCGATCCCCGTGGCCGCGGCGTCGGCCTGGTGGTGAAACCCTGACAGGACGGCGGGCGGCCGACGCCGCCCGCGCCTGATTGCGTGCAACGACGATAACCCTACCAACCTACCGACACGAGATATCGCCATGAAGCCATTGCTCCACGCGTTCGCCCCCGGTGTTATGGCCCTGATGCTCCTGCTGCCGCAGGCCGCCCAGGCCAAGGAAGTCGCACCGCAACAGAAACTGTCCAACGTGGTCATCCTGGCCACCGGCGGTACCATCGCCGGCGCCGGCGCCAGCGCCGCCAACAGCGCCACCTACACCGCCGCCAAGGTGCCGGTCGACCAGTTGCTGGCCAGCGTGCCGCAGCTCAAGGACATCGCCAACGTCCGCGGCCAACAGGTGTTCCAGATCGCCTCGGAAAGCTTCACCAACGAGAACCTGCTGGAACTGGGCAAGACCGTCGCCAAGCTGGCCGATAGCGACGACGTCGACGGCATCGTGATCACCCACGGTACCGACACCCTGGAAGAGACCGCCTACTTCCTGACCCTGGTCGAGCACACCGAGAAGCCCATCGTGGTGGTCGGCTCGATGCGCCCGGGCACCGCGATGTCCGCCGACGGCATGCTCAACCTGTACAACGCCGTGGCGGTGGCCGGCGACAAGTCGGCACGCGGCAAGGGCGTGCTGATCACCATGAACGACGAGATCCTCTCCGGCCGCGACGCGAGCAAGATGGTCAACATCAAGACCGAAGCGTTCAAGAGCCCGTGGGGCCCGCTGGGCATGGTGGTCGAGGGCAAGAGCTACTGGTTCCGCGCACCGGTGAAGCGGCACACGGTGAACTCCGAGTTCGACATCAAGCAGATCTCCGCGCTGGCTCCGGTGGAAATCGCCTACAGCTACGGCAACGTCAGCGACACCGCCTACAAGGCCCTGGCCCAGGCCGGCGCCAAGGCGATCATCCATGCCGGCACCGGCAACGGCTCGGTGCCCGCGCGCGTGGTGCCGACCCTGCAGGAACTGCGCAAGCAGGGCGTGCAGATCATCCGCTCCTCGCACGTCAATGCCGGCGGCTTCGTCCTGCGCAACGCCGAGCAGCCGGACGACAAGAACGACTGGATCGTCGCCCACGACCTGAACCCGCAGAAGGCGCGCATCCTGGCCGCGGTCGCGATGACCAAGACCCAGGACAGCAAGGAGCTGCAACGGATCTTCTGGGAATACTGAGTGAACCCTTCCGGCGCCGCCTGCCGGCCGTGCCGGAAAACCGCCCGCTCCGCCGCCCATCGTGGCGGCGGGCTGGCCTAGCCGCGACGACTGTGATGGAATCCCCCGACCCGCCCTGCAGCGTACCTCCGTCACTGACCGTGAAGCCCCGCCTCGTCCGCCAGTTGCTGCTCCCCATTCCCCTGCTCCTGCTGATGCTCGGCTTCGGCTACGGCGGCTACCGGATCAGCGAGAGCGCCGGCATCCGTGCCCTCGCCGAGAATGGCGAACGCCAGCTGGAGCTGCATGCGCGGACGGTCGAGAGCGAGATCAGCAAGTACACCTACCTGCCCAGCCTGCTGGAGCTGGAGCGCAGCGTCAGCCACCTGCTCACCGACCCGACGCCATACCGGCGCAACCAGGTCAACGCCTACCTCGAAGGCCTCAACCGCCGCGCCGGCAGCCGCGCGGTGTACCTGCTGGACACCAACGGTCGGGTCCTGGCCACCAGCAACTGGAGCGACCCGGACAGCTACCTCGGCGAGGACCTGTCGTTCCGCGCCTACTGGCAGGACGCGATGAAGGGCAAGCCGGGCCGCTTCTACGGCATCGGCAGCACCCGCGGCGAGCCGGGCTACTACCTGGCCCACGGCCTGGTCCACGGCGGCCGGATCATCGGCGTGGCGGTGGTCAAGGTGAAGATGGACGCCCTCGAGGAGCGCTGGGAGAAGGCGCGCCTGGAAGCCTTCGTCAGCGACGAGAACGGCATCATCATCCTCTCCAGCAACCCTGCCCTGCGCCTGAAGGCGGTGCGCTCCCTGAGCGCCGACGACAAGGAGCGCCTGGCGCGCAGCATGCAGTACTACTGGTGGGCGCTGAACGAGTGGCAGCCGCTGCTGCGCGAGCCGCTGGCCGCCGGAGTGGAGAAGCTCAGTTTCCCCGCCGATGAGCAGCACCCGCGCGGCGAAGCGGTCACCTACCTGGCGCAGACCCGCGCGCTGAATGACACGCCGTGGAACCTGACCCTGCTCAGCCCGCTGGAAGACCTGCGCCGCGACGCGGTGCGCAATGGCATGCTGGCCGCCATCGGTTTCGCCCTCCTGGCCTTCCTGCTGATCGCCTGGAACGAGCGGCGCAAGGTACTCGCCACCCGCCTCGCCGCGCGCGAGGCGCTGCAACGGGCCAACGGCGAGCTGGAAGTGAAGATCGCCGAACGTACCGCCGACCTGCAGGCCAGCAACGCACGCCTGACCGCCGAGATCCACGAGCGCCAGCAGGCCGAGGACACCCTGCGCAAGGCCCAGGACGAACTGGTCCAGGCCGGCAAGCTGGCGGTGATCGGGCAGATGTCCACCAGCATCGCCCACGAACTCAACCAACCGCTGGCGGCGCTGCGTACGCTGTCCGGCAACACCGTGCGCTTCCTCCAGCGCGGCAAACTGGAGACCGCCAGCACCAACCTCGCCACCATCAACGAACTGGTCGACCGCATGGGCCGCATCACCGCCAGCCTGCGTGCCTTCGCCCGGCGCAGCGACGACGCCGGCCAGGCCAGCCTGGCCAAGGCGGTGGACGCGGCGCTGCTGATCCTGCACGGGCGCCTGGAGCAGGACCCGCCGACCCTGCACCGGCATTTCGACGACGTGCGCCTGGGCATCGACCAGACCCGCCTGGAGCAGATCCTGGTCAACCTGCTGGCCAACGCCCTCGACGCCATGAGCGGGCAGGCCGACCGCCAGCTCTGGCTGGAAGGCCGGCGCGAGGAGGAGCGCTACGTCCTGCGCGTGCGCGACAACGGCCCCGGTATCCCGCCGGCGGCGCGCGTCCACCTGTTCGAACCCTTCTTCACCACCAAGCCCGGCGAACATGGCCTGGGCCTCGGCCTGACCCTCTCGGCCAGCCTGGCCACCGCCGCCGGCGGCAGCCTCAGCGTGCAGCACCCCGAAAGCGGCGGAACCGCCTTCGAGCTGAGCCTGTCCCTGGTTCCCGATTCCCCGACTGCGAGTCCCGCCCGATGAACGAGCCGCTTTCCGTCCTGATCGTCGAAGACGATCCGCATGTCTTGCTCGGCTGCCAGCAGGCGCTGGAGCTGGAGGACATCCCCTGCATCGGCGTCGGCAGCGCCGAGGAGGCGCTGCAACGGGTCGACCGCGACTTCGCCGGCATCGTCGTCAGCGACATCCGCCTGCCCGGCATCGACGGCCTGACCCTGCTGGAGCGTCTCAAGGCCCTCGACCCGAGCCTGCCGGTGGTGCTGATCACCGGTCACGGCGACATCTCCATGGCGGTACAGGCGATGCACGCCGGCGCCTACGACTTCATGGAGAAGCCCTTCTCTCCGGAACGCCTGGTCGAGGTCGCCCGCCGCGCCCTGGAGCAGCGCGGGCTGGCCCGCGAGGTCAGCGCGCTGCGTCGCCAGTTGGCCGGCCGCCAGGACCTGGCGCAACGGATCATCGGCCGCTCGCCGGCGATCCAGGCGTTGCGCGAGCTGATCGCCAACGTCGGCGACACCTCGGCCAACGTGCTGATCCTCGGCGAGACCGGCACCGGCAAGGAGCTGGTGGCGCGCTGCCTCCACGACTACAGCCGGCGCCACCAGCATGCCTTCGTTGCGCTGAACTGTGGCGGCCTGCCGGAGAACCTGTTCGACAGCGAGATATTCGGCCACGAGGCGCACGCCTTCACCGGTGCCAACAAGCGGCGGATCGGCAAGATCGAGCATGCCAACGGCGGCACGCTGTTCCTCGACGAGATCGAGAGCATGCCGGTCAACCTGCAGATCAAGCTGCTGCGGGTGTTGCAGGAACACACCCTGGAACGCCTCGGCTCGAACCAGTCGATCCCGGTGGACTGCCGGGTGATCGCGGCGACCAAGGCGGACCTCGCCGCCATGGGCAAGAGCGGCCAGTTCCGCAGCGACCTCTACTACCGGCTCAACGTGGTGAGCCTGGAACTGCCGGCACTGCGCGACCGCCGCGAGGACATCCTGCTGCTCTTCGAACACTTCCTCCAGCAATCCTCGCTGCGCTTCGACCGCCCCGCGCCGGAACTCGACCGTGCCACCGTGGCCAGCCTGATGGCCCACGACTGGCCGGGCAACGTGCGCGAACTGCGCAACGTCGCCGAACGCTTCGCCCTCGGCCTGCCGGTGTTCAACAAGGGCGGCCAGGCCGTACAGACCGGCGGCCCGCGCTTCGCCGAAGCGGTGGAGGCATTCGAGAAGGCCCTGCTCGGCGACGCCCTGGCCCGCCACCACGGCAACCTGACCCAGGCCAGCCAGGACCTGGGCATGGCCAAGACCACGCTGTTCGACAAGGTGAAGAAGTACGGCCTGCAATAGGCCGGAGCGCCCTCTTCGCCCTGCCCGCCTGGCGTGGGGCGCAGGACGCGATGCTTCATCCGGCATTTCTCACCCGCCTGCGTTTCCGCTCGGTGGATAACGCCGGGGGCGTTATTCGCCCTACCCGCCGGTGTGGGGAATGCGCTATCCGGGCATTCATGAATTGAACTCAAGTGTCATTTTCCCCGGCAGCGGTTTTTCGCACGAATCGTTCCGCCAATAATGCGCTCACCTTCTTCCAGCGCGCCGCGCCACGGCCGGCCTCACGAGCGAGATCGCCATCATGCTGTTCAGCCCCTATGCCCTTGGCCACCTGACCCTCCCCAATCGCATCGTCATGCCGCCGATGACCCGTTCCCGTGCCGCCCGTGGTGAAGTCGCCACCGCGCTGATGGCCGAGTACTACAGCCAGCGCGCCGGCGCCGGCCTGATCGTTTCCGAAGGCACCCAGATCAGCCGGCAGGGCCAGGGCTACGCCTGGACACCGGGCATCCACAGCGCCGAGCAGGTCGCCGGCTGGCGCCAGGTCACCGACGCGGTGCACGCCGCCGGCGGGCGCATCTTCGCCCAGCTCTGGCACGTCGGCAGGGTCTCGCACACCTCGCTGCAACCGGGCAACGCCGCCCCGGTGTCCTCCTCGGCGCTGGTGGCCGAAGGCGTGAAGGTCTTCGTCGATCCCCAAGGCCGCGGAGCGCAGGCCGGCGGCGGCGAGATGGTCCAGCACTCGGCGCCGCGCGCGCTGGCCGTGGAGGAAATCCGGGAGATCGTCGCCGACTATGCCCAGGCCGCACGCAACGCCCTCGACGCCGGCTTCGACGGGGTCGAGCTGCACGGCGCCAACGGCTACCTGATCAACCAGTTCATCGACTCCCAGGCCAATGCGCGCAACGACCAATACGGCGGCTCGCTGGAGAACCGCCTGCGCTTCCTCCGCGAAGTCGCCGAGGCGGTCACCGCGGTGGTCGGCAGGGAGCGCATCGGCGTGCGCCTGGCGCCGCTGACCACCCTGCAGGGCGCGGTCGACGACACCCCGCAAGCCACCTACCTGGCCGCGGCGCGGCTACTGGACGAGATCGGCGTGGCCTACATCCACATCGCCGAGGCCGACTGGGAAGACGCCCCGGCCATGCCGGCGGCGTTCAAGGAAGCGTTGCGCATCGTCTACCGTGGCAGCCTGATCTACTCCGGCATGTACACCAAGGCGCGCGCCGAGGAAGCCCTGGCCAGGGGCTGGGCCGACCTGGTCGGCTTCGGCCGGCCGTTCATCGCCAACCCCGACCTGCCCTACCGCCTGGAGCACGACCTGGCGCTGGCCGACGGCGACCGCTCGACCTACTTCGGTGGCGGCGGCGCCGGCTACACCGACTACCCGAGCCTGCCGCAGGCGGCCGGTTGAACCCCCTAGCCGACCGGACCGCGAGCGCGCGGCCGGTTGGCGAAACATGCCGCCACAACCTCGCCTTTGGTCGACTAGAACCCACGGCTGGCGGGACCTAGACTCAATTCGCCAGATATTCATTATTAATAGGCCTGATTTCCTGGACAGGGGGGACCACCGATAGCATCGAGGAACATTTCGAGGAATCCGCCATGAGCAAGTCCCTGATCGTCTCCCTGGCCGCCAGCCTGGTCGTCCTGGCCGGTTGCGCCAACCCGCCGCGCAGCGTCGAACGCCCCTACAGCGACGCCGAAATCAAGTCCTACGCCCTCGACAGCCTGGAACGCAGCGGCCTCTCGCCGAAACGCCTCGACCAGTACCGCAGCGTGCTCGGCACGCCGCACCGGCAGACCCTGTAGCGCCTTCAGCCGGGGCGCCGCCAGACGCTCGCCAGCCAGGGCTGCTGCTCGCGCGGCAGGCCCGGCGGCCGGTAGTAGTGTTCCAGCTCGACGAAACCGGCCTCCTCCAGCAGGCATTTCCAGGCCGGGTAATCGTGGTAGGCGCCGTAGCGTTGGCCATTCCAGCCCTCGCGGTTGTCGCCGCGCGGGTTAGAGCTGAACAGCACGCCGCCCGGCCGCAGCGCTTCGAAGAGTTCGCCGAGCACCCGCGGCAAGGCGCTGCCGGGCACATGGAACAGGCTGGCGTTGGCGAAGATGCCGTCGAAGTGCCCAGCCGGCAGTCGCAGCGCCAGGAAATTCTGTTGCCACACCTCGCAACCGCTGTCGGCCCTGGCCATCTCGACGAAGCGCGGCGTGCCTTCGAGCCCGACCGGCTGGTGGCCGAGGCGACGGAAGGTGGCCAGGTCGCGCCCGGGACCGCAGCCGAAATCGAGGATCCGGTACGGCGGCGGCCCATCGATATGGCGCAGCAGCGCCTCGACGTTCTGGCTCACGTCGTGGCCGCGGGTGCCCTCGCGGAAGCCTTCGGCGTTGCGCTGGTAGTCGGCCAGGGTGATGGCGGTGATCGCGTCGAAATCCTCGGTGCTCATGTCTGCTCGCAGTGGCGGGGTTCCGCCCAGTCTAGCGTCGGCACGGGTTTCGCCTAAGGTTTTGTAATAGTTTCCCGCTGTGGCGAGGGCCCGCGACACAGTAGGATCGACTTCCCTTTGACTCTCAATGGCCATCATGACCACCCTTTCGGAGCCCCCCAGTCGTCCTTCCGGACAACCCTCCCCGCTTCGCCTTCGCCACCTGCGTCCGCCCCTCGACGCCGAATCCCTCGCTTCGTCCCCCGCCGTCACCGCCAACTGCCGCAGCCGCGCAGTGCAGCGTCGCGCCAGCGCGACGGCCAGCCGGACCGGGAGGTAAGCGCACATGGAATGGATAGCTGACCCGACTGCCTGGCTCGGCCTGGCGACCCTGATCGTGCTGGAGATCGTCCTCGGCATCGACAACCTGGTGTTCATCGCGATCCTCGCCGACAAGCTGCCGCCGCACCTGCGCGACCGCGCCCGGGTCCTCGGCCTGGCGCTGGCGCTGCTGATGCGCCTGGGCCTGCTGGCGAGCATCTCGTGGATGGTGACCCTCACCGAGCCGCTGTTCGAGGTATTCGGCAAGAGCTTCTCCGGCCGCGACCTGATCATGCTGTTCGGTGGCGTGTTCCTGCTGTTCAAGGCCACCATGGAGCTGCACGAACGCCTCGAAGGCCATGTCGCCCAGCACGCCGGCAACAAGACCTACGCGCTGTTCTGGCCGATAGTCGCGCAGATCGTGGTGCTCGACGCGGTGTTCTCGCTCGACGCGGTGATCACCGCGGTGGGCATGGTCGAGCACCTGGAAGTGATGATGATCGCGGTGATCGTCTCCATCGGCCTGATGATCGTCGCCAGCAAGCCGCTGACCCGCTTCGTCAATCGTCACCCGACGGTGATCATGCTGTGCCTGGGCTTCCTGATGATGATCGGCTTCAGCCTGACTGCCGAGGGCCTGGGCTTCCATATCCCGAAAGGCTACCTGTACGCGGCCATCGGCTTCTCGATCCTCATCGAGGTGTTCAACCAGGTCGCCCGCAAGCGCCGCAAGAAGAGCCTGCAGGGCCACCGCCCGCTGCGCGCGCGTACCGCCCATGCGGTGCTGCGCCTGCTCGGCGGCCAGCGCCTGGAGGCCGACGAGATCGGCGAGGAGGTCGCCGACCTGTTCGAGGAAGGCGACGACCAGGTGGTCTTCGACCGCCGCGAGCGGGTGATGATCAGCGGCGTGCTGCAATTGGCCGAGAAGCCCATCCGCAGCCTGATGACGGTACGCGCCGAGGTCGACTGCATCGACCTCGACAGCGGCCGCGAGGCGATCCGCGCGGCGCTGCTCGAATCGTCCTACTCGCGCCTGCCGCTGGTGCGCGACGGGCGCGTCGAGGAGCCGCTGGGCTACGTGCACAAGAAGGAACTGCTCAAGGAGCTGCTCGCCGGCGCCCAGCCGGACCTGGAAAGCCTGGCCCGCCAGCCGCTCAACCTGTTGCAGGACTGCTCGATCCTCAACGCCCTGGAGCAGATGCGCGAGGCCTCGACCCACGTGGCCTTCGTGGTCAACGAGTTCGGCGAATTCATCGGCCTGCTGACCCTGACCGACATTCTCGAATCCATCGCCGGCGAGCTACCCGACGCCAGCGAGATCGACGGTCCGGACGTGGTCGAGGAGAACGACGGCTACCTGGTCAGCGGTGCCATGAACCTCAGCCAGGTGCGTCGACGCGTGGGGTTCGACGCGCGCGCCACGGAGGACTACCAGACCCTCGCCGGGCTGGTGATGAGCCTGCTCGACCGCCTGCCGGTGATCGGCGACCGCCTGCAGTGGCAGGACTGGGAACTGCGGGTGGTGGAAGTGGAAGAACGCCGGGTGACCCGGGTCCTGCTGCGCAGGGGCTGAGCGAAGCGGCGGCCGCCGATCCGGCCGCCGCCCTCCCCGGCGCAGCGGCAGACCGCTACAGGCGGCGCTGCCAGGCCTGCACCTGCTCGTCCTTCACCACCTCGACGAAAGCTTCCGGCAACAGGGTGCGGAACGGTCCTTCGTCGGCCTCGGCCAGCTCGACCATCCGCGCGATCATTTCCTCCGGATCGTACTGCTCGAAGGGAAAGCGCACGCCGCTGTGGTCAGTGAAGTGACGCTGCGGGTCGTACCAGCGTTTCCAGGTTTCCATCATGCGATCGTTGAAACCGGTCTGGTACGGGCCGGGATTGATGGTGCCGACCTGGATGCCGAACGGCTTCAGCTCGGCATGCAGGGCCTCGGCGAAGGCCTCCAGGGCATGCTTGGAGGCGCAGTAGGGGCCGGTATAGGGACCGGTGATCAGGCCGGCGATGGACGACACGAAGAGCACCTTGCCGCCACGCTTCTGCTCGACCATGCGCCGGACGAAACCCTGGGTCAGTTCCAGGTTGGCGAACACGTTGGTCTCGAACAGCGCGCGCACCAGTTCCAGCGGGATCTCCGCGCTGGCCCCGGCCTCGGCGCTGCCGGCGTTGTTCAGCAGCACGTCGATATCCCATTCCCAGGCGCGTTCGCGATCGGCGGCGACGGTGATGTCGAGGGTTTCCACCCGCAGCGGGACGCCACGCCGCCCGGCCTCTTCGCGCAGGTCGGCGGCCTGCCCGGCGCCGCGCACGCCGGCGATCGTCCGATGGCCGCGGGCGGCCAGGCGCAACGCCACCTCCCGACCGAAGCCGCTGCCGGCCCCGGTCACCAGGATTCGCTTCTGTTTCATCTCGATTACCTCTGGATTGTTGCCATGGCCACGGCGGCCTCGGCGATGGATTGGTCCTGGGCCGCGCTGGCGCCGGAGACGCCGACGCCACCCAGGCAGGAACCGCCGGCATCGCCCAGCGGCATGCCGCCGGCGAAGCAGGCCAGCCCGCCGTTGCTCTGCTCGATGCTCCACAACGGCTGGCCCGGCCCGGCGAGTCGGCCCAGCTCGCCGCTGGGCAGGCGGAACAGCGCGGCGCTGCGCGCCTTGCGCTGGGCCAGGTCGATGGCACCGGGAACGCTGTCGTCCATCCGTACGAACGCCAGCAGGTTGGCATGGGCGTCGACCACCGCGACGCAGACCGCCAGGCGCTGCCGCCGCGCTTCGGCAATGGCCGCCGCGATGCAGCGTTGGGCATGTTGCAGAGACAGGTGGGTAGACATGGCCGGCGTCCTCATCGAGTGCTTGCGGGCCAGTCTAGAAAGGTCGAAGCTTTAACAGAACCGGCCTTCTCCTACGTAGACTTTCAAGTTTTTCTAACAATGAATCGACGCGATCCCCTCGCCGGCCTGCACGTCTTCAGGCAGGTCGCCGACACCGGCAGCTTCACCCGCGCCGCCGCCCTGCTCGGGGTGACGCCGGCAGCGGTGAGCCAGGCGATCAACCAACTGGAAGCCGAGCTGCGTCTCAAGCTGTTCCACCGCACCACCCGCGGGGTCAGCCTGAGCGAGGCCGGGCAGCGCTACCACGAACAGACCGAACAGCCCTACCGCGACCTGGTGCGCGCCCGCGAAGCGCTCGGCGAAAGCCTCGCGGAACCCTCCGGGCAGCTGCGCATCAGCGCCCTGCACCTGGCGAAGAACCTGGTGATCGCACCGATGCTCAACGAGTTCGTGCGACGCTACCCGAAGGTGCAACTGGAGATTCGCTACGAGGACCAGTTGGTGGATATCGTCAGGGAACGACTGGATGCCGGCATCCGCCTGGCCGACGCCCTGCAGCCGGGCATGGTCGGAGTGCAACTGACAGCGCCGCTGGCGTGCCTGCTGGTGGCCACTCCGGCCTACCTCGCCGAGTACGGTACGCCGGCCAGCGTCGCCGACCTCGATGGGCATGCCGCCGTGCGCTTCCGTTTCCCGCGCAGCGGCCGCCTGCACAAGTGGCGCTTGCGGGAAGACGGGCGGGAACTGGAAGTGGACCTGCCGGCACGCTTCGTCAGCACCGACACCGAGGCGATCATCGAGGCGGCCCGCGCCGGCGCCGGGATCGCCCAGGCATTCATCCGCGAGCGGGTCGCCGCGGACCTCGCCGCCGGGCGCCTGGTGGAAGTGCTGCCTGGCAGTTGCCTGCCGCTGCCGCCGATGTGGCTGTATTACCTGAACCGCCGCCACGTACCGGCCAAGCTGCGCGCCTTCATCGAACTGCTACGCGAGTGGCGGCAGCCGGCCTGAACCTCAGCGGCCCTTGCCGGCCGGCCCCGGCCGGCTCAGCAGGAGGTCGTCCGGCCCGTCGATCTCGATGAAGCGTCCGCTTTCCAGCGCCTCCTCCAGCGGCGTGCCGGCGAGCACGTCGGCCTTGCGCAGGGCGCTGGAGAAACGCAGGTCGGCGCTGGCCTCGACCTTCGCCAACGGCACCTGGTAGGTCTTGAACGCACCGTAGCGGAAGCCTTCGCTGGGCATCATCCCTTCCTGCCCCAGCAGGTAGGCGGACACTCCCAGTTCGCCGCTGTCGGCGTCGATCATCGCCACCACCTTCCAGAACTCCAGCGGCACCTGCACGCCCTGGTAGAGCGGATCGTCGTCGCGGAACACCGGGCCGGTGAACACCGAGATGCGGAAGCCCTCGCTCCTGGCGTTCTGCAGCACGTAGTCCTCCAGCGACAGCCAGCTGCGCTGGTTGAGCTGCGCCACCTGGGGCACCGCGTTGGTGTAGACGAAGGTGTCGTCCTCGGCCTGCCGGGCGATGGCATCGCTGTCGCCCCAGCCGGGATCCTCGCGACGCACCATGTGGCCCTTGTCGAACGAAGCCGGACCGTAGAAGTCCTTGTGTCCGACCTGCGCGGCCGCCTCGATGCGCGGGTCGAAGCCCCAGGAATCCTTGCGCTTGAGCGAACGCTTGAGCGCGCCGTCGATATTCACCGCGGTGAGGATCGGCAAGCGCCGGCTGGCGCTCATCACCACCGAGAAATGCAGATAGTCCAGGCGCGTGCCCTTGCCCACCGGCAGCACCTGGTGGCTCTTGCCCGGCTTGGGCAAGGTCGCCTTCGGCCCGAGGAAGGCCTCGTCGAAGCCCTTGCGCTCGGCCAGGTCGGCGACGCTGCGCTGCTTTTCCTGGAAGCGCGGCGCGCCGCGCTTCAGCTCCGCCCCGGCCACCGGCACCCAGGCGCGACGCGCCAGCAGGCTGCGGATCACGCTGGCCTTCACCGCATAGTTGGTCTTGCGGAACTGGCCGCCGAAGTGCAGGCCGACCACCTCGCCGCCGTCGATCGAAAGCACCGCCGAGCCGGAATTGCCGCCCAGGGTCGAGCAGTCGTGGGTCAGGTACCAGGCGTCATGGGGCAATCCCACGACTTCGCCGGGAGCGAAACGCTTGACGTCGTAGATGTTGCCGAAGATATCTTCCATCGCCCCGGCGTCGTTGCGGCTGTCGCGCGCCGGATAGCCGACCACCGCCACCGCCTGGCGCGGCTCGGCATCCTGGCGCGCGAGGACCAGCGGCGGCGGCAGCAGGTCGCCCTTCACTACCTGGAGGATCGCCATGTCCGGCGCCTCGGAGACGTCCGGGGCGATCCACAGGACCCGCGCGATCACATGCTCGTCGCTTTCCGGCTGGCGGTATTCCTCGCGGAAGTCCACGCGGGTGCGCACCTGCTTGCCGGCCTGGTTGAGACGGAAGCGGAACAGGCTGCCCTGGCGTTCGGCGAACAGGCTGGCGACATGCCGGTTGGTGACGATCAGGTCGTCCTCGATGCGCCAGCCGGTACCGCACCAGTCCATGCTGTCGTGGTCGATCAATTCCAGCCGGCCGACCGAGCGGATCGGCGTGGCCAGCGCGGCGCGATGCTTCTTCAGGCGCTGCTCCAGGCCGGCCAGCGGCGCTTCGTCGAAGATACCGTTCTTCACCAGCAGCACCGGCCGGCTCTTGAGCAGAACGATCGCCTCGCTGAAGCGCCGCGAGTCGAAGAACGAGGCGTCGGATTCCGGCGACACGCTCTTGCCCAGGTGGTCGGCGATCTGCTCGCGGCTGGCGTTGTACGCCGGCACGTTGCTCCACTCACCGCGGGCGGCGAGGTGGGCGAGTTCCTCGCGGGTGCCCTTTTCCTTCAGTACCGAGCAGACCCGCAGTTCTTCCGGCGTGGCCCGCCGGGGGTTGCGCTTGCGCATGGCCATGTCCCTCGCTGGGCGGATATCCCTGGCAGGAGTCTAGCCGAGGGACATGACAGGGCCATGTCCTGCTGGCGGAGCGCCGCTCAACCGGCGAACAGCCGGTAGGCCGGGTTGTGGGTTTCCTCCCAGTACGGATAGCCGATGGCTTGCAACGCCGCCTCCAGCTCGCCGCGCTCCTCGTCCGGCACCTGCAATCCGGCCAGCACCCGACCGTCGGCGGCGCCGTGGTTGCGGTAGTGGAACAGGCTGATGTTCCAGCGCGAGCCGAGCTTGTCGAGAAAGTTCAGCAAGGCCCCGGGGCGTTCGGGAAACTCGAAGCGGAACAGCCGCTCGCGGCGCACCTCGGTACCGTGGCCGCCGACCATGTGGCGGATGTGCAGCTTGGCCATCTCGTTGTCGGTCAGGTCGAGTACCGGGAAGCCCTGCTCGCGCAGGCCGGCGAGCAGGTCGGCGCGACTGTCGGTGAGCGGATGGGTCTGCACGCCGACGAACAGGTGGGCCTGGCGGTCGCTGTGGTAGCGGTAGTTGAACTCGGTGATCTGGCGCCGGCCCAGCGCCGCGCAGAAGGCCTTGAAGCTGCCCGGCCGCTCGGCCACGGTGACGGCGATGATCGCTTCGCGCTGTTCGCCCAGTTCGGCGCGCTCGGCAACGTGGCGCAGGCGGTCGAAGTTGATGTTGGCACCGGAGTCGATGGCCACCAGGGTCTGCCCCTCGGTGCGTTCGCGGGCCACGTACTTCTTGATTCCCGCTACGGCCAGGGCGCCGGCCGGCTCGGTGATCGAACGGGTGTCGTCGTAGATGTCCTTGATCGCCGCGCAGATTTCGTCGCTGCCGACGGTGATCACCTCGTCGACGTGGTCCTTGCAGACCTCGAAGTTGCAAGCGCCGATCTGCGCCACCGCCACCCCGTCGGCAAACAGCCCGACCTGGCCCAGCACCACCCGCTCGCCGGCGGCCAGCGCTGCCTGCAGGCAGTTGGAATCCTCCGGCTCGACGCCGATCACGCGGATATCCGGACGCAGGTGCTTGACGTAGGCGGCGATCCCGGCGATCAGGCTGCCGCCGCCGACCGGCACGAAGATCGCGTCGAGGCGGCCGCTGTGCTGGCGGAGGATCTCCATCGCCACCGTGCCCTGTCCGGCGATCACGTCCGGATCGTCGTAGGGTGGGACGAAGGTCATGCCTTCGCGCTCGGCCAGTTGCAGGGCATGGGCCAGCGCATCGGGGAAGGCGTCGCCGTGCAGCAACGCCTCGCCGCCGCGCGCCAGCACGCCCTTGACCTTGAGTTCGGGAGTGGTGCGCGGCATCACGATCACCGCCCGCACGCCCAGGCGCTGCGCCGCCAGGGCCAGGCCCTGGGCATGGTTGCCGGCGGAGGCGGTGATCACCCCGCGGGCCTTCTGCTCGTCGCTCAGGCGCGCGACACGGGTATAGGCGCCGCGGATCTTGAAAGAGAACACCGGCTGCAGGTCCTCGCGCTTGAGCAGCACCCGGTTGCCCAGGCGCTGGGACAACTGCGGCGCGACCTGCAAGGGGGTTTCCACGGCGACGTCGTACACCGGCGCGGCCAGGATGCTTTCCACGTAGCCGGCCAGCAGGGGTTTGCTTGCGCTGAGGGTCGAGGCGCTCATCGGCTGGCCTCCGCGCTCGCCGCCACCGAGGCCAGCAGGTCGGTGCCGTAGGAGTTGTCCACCGCGCAGCGCCACTGGCCATCGGCCTCCTGGCGGAACACGTAGGTGGCCCGACGTTGCAGGCGTCCGGCCTTCGACTCGATCACCGCCTCGGCCATGACCAGCGCCGTATCTCCCGCCTCGATCACC
This sequence comes from Pseudomonas sp. YA1, assembly GCF_058680555.1. Taxonomy (NCBI): domain Bacteria; kingdom Pseudomonadati; phylum Pseudomonadota; class Gammaproteobacteria; order Pseudomonadales; family Pseudomonadaceae; genus Pseudomonas; species Pseudomonas sp. YA1. Next base: position 36,326 of record NZ_JBZWBG010000011.1, on the reverse strand, counting down.
CGCAGGTCGTGCTGGCGCACTCGCAGGCTGTGCTCGAAGTGCCGGGCGATGGCGTCGAACGCCTGGCGGATCTGCGCCTTGCCGCAGGCGTTGAGGCCCGGCTTGACCACCAGGGTGGCGTCGTCGCAATAGAAATCCATCAGGGCATCGAACTGCCCGGCATTGATCAGGGCGTCGGCCCGGCCAACGAGGTTCTGGAGGGTCTGGTGCTGCATGCTGTTCTCCCGGTTCGGTGGTTTTGGCCCAGGAGACAGAACGAAGAACCCGCCTCGAGGGCGGGTTCGGAGTGGACGCTGGCTAACCCGCCATAGCTGGAATGGCGGTAATAATGCTGCGGCGGGTAAGCAGGGTCGCGAAGGTCATGGGTATCGAAACTACGGCGCCGCCCCGTTGGCTGTCAAGCGGTCCGGCCGCGCTGGCAGGAAAAAGCCCCTGCCGCGATGGCAGGGGCTTGCCGTTTTGGCCGAGCGCCGCCGGAGGTCAGCGGGTCAGCAGCACCTTCTGCGGCTGCGAGCCACTTACGGTGACCAGCTTGGTGACGGTGCCGCCCTCGGTGATGGTCTTGCCATCGCTCTGGGCGCTCCAGGTCAATTCGCTGGAAATGTAGTAGGTGCCGTTGGGGATGTGGTCGAAGTCGAAGCGACCGTTCTGGTCGGTGGTCGCCTCGCGCACATAGGTGGCGCGTCGCGGGTCGAGCACCGGCGGTTGCACGTCGGGATCGCGCTTGGCGGCATCGAGGTTGCCGAACTTCGCGTAGTAGGCCTTCATGTAGCTGGTCGCAGGCTCCAGGGTGACCTTGGTGTTGGTCCCCTTCTGGATCGCACCCGACGCGCTGGTCAGGTACAGGTCGCCGTTGATCACGCCCTCGCCCACCTGCTGGGTCGCCGCGTATTCATGCTCCGGGAAATCCGGCAGGTCGTTGGGGTTGGAGGCGCAGGCCGCCAGGGCCACGGTCATGGCCAGGAGGCCGAGGTTCTTCTTGATCGAAAGCATGGGCAATTCCTTTTTTCAAGCGAAGGTAACGAGTCCGTTGTGCGGCACCGACCGCGTGCTCAGGAGCGGCGCCCGAGCAGGAAGCCGGCGAGCAGGCCCACCGCGGTGGTGATGGCCACGGTCTGCCAGGGATTGGCGCCGATATAGCTTTCCGTCGCATCCACCGCGTGGCGGCTGCGTTCGGCCACGGCGCTACCGCCCTTGCCGAGGGCATCGTTGGCCTTCTCCAGCAGCGCGCCGATCCGCGCACGGGCGCTGTCGGCCTTGTCGCCGGCGAAGGCGGCGCTGTCGGCGAGCATGCTGTTGGCTTCGGAGAGCAGTTCCTGCAGCTCGCTGTAGCTCTGGTGCTGGATCTGCTCGAGGTTGTCTTTCACTGCGTTTTTGCGTGCCATCGAAGAGGCTCCCTGAAAAATGACTTGCAAAGGAGTTGATAGGCGCCGCAGTGAAAAAGTTCAGAGGAAATCGCCGGGAAGAACCGGCGCCCAGGCAGTGGGCGCCGGCTTCCATGGCCTGCCTGCCGTCAGAACGCGTAGATCGCCGAAAGAATCGCCGTGCGACCGTCGCCATACTCGATGGCCGAGGAGCGCGACTGGTTGCCGTACACCTGGCGCACCCGCTCGACGTAGGCCTTGTCGAACAGGTTGTCGAGGTTGAGTTGCAGTTTCAGGTCGCGCGTCGCCTGGTAGCCGAGCATCATGTTGTGCACCCAGTAGGCATCCAGCTTGCCGTTGTCCACCGAGGTGACGTTGCGCTGGCTGACGTAGCGTGCGCCATAGCCCAGGGTCACGCCCTCGGGCAGTTCGTAGGTGCTCCAGAGGCTCAACGAGCGCGGCGGGGTATTGCCCAGGGCCTGCCCCTCACGCTGCGGGTTGCTGGATTTCAGGGTTTCGCTGTCGAGGTAGGTGTAGGTGGCGAAGAGGTCCCAGTGCTCGTTCAGCTTGCCGCTGGCGCTCAGTTCCAGGCCACGCACGCGCTGTTCGCCGGCAAGCACGTAGCTGCCGTCGGCCAGGCGTTCGCGGGCGTCTTCCTTCTTCACCTGGAACAGCGCCGCGTCCAGCTCCAGGCGCCGTCCGAGGAACTCCCACTTGGTGCCCAGCTCGTAGGTGCTGTTCTTCTCCGGCGCCAGGCCTCCGGTCGCCTCGGTCACGCCCGAGCCGGTGGTGACCAGGTGTTCCGCCGAGGGGTTGAAGGAGGTGCCGTAGGAGACGTACACCCGCCCGTTCTCCAGCGGCTTGAACACCAGCCCCGCCCGCGTGCTCAGCTTGCCGTCGGAACTGTCGGCGCGCACCGTCGGCTTGCCTGAGGGCGTGCTCCGCGAGGTGCCGTCGATCCAGTCGTAGCGCAGGCCCAGACTGAGGTCCCAGCGCTCGTCCAGGGCGATGGTGTCGAAGGCGTACAGCGCCTTGACCTCCAGTTCGGTCCGGTTGCGCGCGCTGTCGCGCTTGTCGGTGGGGCCGTTCCAGTAGCCCGGCGGGTTGTGCAGGTCGAAGCCGTTGGCCGGGTAGAACTTGCCCAGGTTGTAGGAGTAGGTGGTGCGGTCGTAGGTCTCGCGGGACAGCTCGAAGCCGCCGATCAGCGTATGCGCCAGGCCGAAGGTGTCGAAGCGGCCGGTGAGGTTGGTCTGGTTGATCCACATCCGCGTCTTCGAATCGCGCCCGTAGGCTTGCGGTCCCGCCGGCAGGTAGCGCCCCGGCGGCAGGCCCTTCTGGTTGACGTGGGAGGCGGAGATCACCGTGTCCCGATGCAGGTGGGAATAGCGGATGAGGTTCTGCAACTGGAAGTCGTCGCTGAAATCGTGTTCGAGCTTGAGGGTGGCGACGTCGTTGTCGATCCGTTCCTCGTCCAGGTTGCGCCAGCCGAAATAATCGTGGCGGCTGACGCCGTCCAGCTTGCGCCCGTTCAACGCCGGCACGCCATAGTCGGGAAGGTTGTCGTCGCGTTGGTGGAAGTAGCTCAGGGTCAGGCGGGTCGGGGTGTCCAGGCCGAAGGTCAGGGATGGCGCGATGCCCCAGCGCTGCTTGTCGATCTGTTCGCGCCCGGCGACATCGTTGTGGTGGGCCATGAGGTTGAGGCGGAAGGCGGTCGACTCGCCGAGCCCTTCCAGCGGCTGGTTGGTGTCCAGGGTCAGGCGCCGGTAGCGGTCCGTGCCCAGCCCGGCGCCCAGGTGGGTGAAGGCTTCGGCCTTGGGCTGCTTGCTGACCATGTTGATGCTGCCGCCGCTGGTGCCGGCGCCGCCGAACACCGAGTTCGGTCCCTTGATCACTTCCACCGCCTCCAGGTTGAACAGGTCGCTGCGGCTGGTCTGGGCGCTGTCGCGCAGCCCGTCCACCTGCATGTTGGCGTTGGCGCTGAAGCCGCGGATGTTGATGCTGTCACCGGAACCGCCGCCGCCTTCGCCGGCGTTGAAGGTGATGCCGGAGACGTTGGACAGCACCTGGCGCAGGCTCAGGGCGTTCTGCTCCTGGATCACCTTTTGCGGCACCACCGTGACGGTCTGCGGGGTATCCAGCAGCGGCACGGCGTACTTGGCCGAGGCCGAGCGTTCGACCCTGGACGAGGCCTGCTCGCCGGTGACCGTGTCGGCTCCCAGTTCCAGGGGATCGTCCTTGCGCGCCGCGTCCTCGGCCAGGGCCGGCGAGGAGCAGGCGGCCATCAGCAGCATCAGCGGCGCCAGCGGGCGTTTGGTGGGCAAGGGGGACGGCTCGTTGCGACGATCCATGAAGTACTCCATCTTGGTTATTGAGAATCATTGGCATTTGATTGATGGAGGGTTTTTTCCACAAGCCGGACAGCTCCGAAAAAGCTCCCGGAAAAATCTGATAACCAACGGCAGAGTCCCGGAACAGAGGGCTCGCCGCGCGGCCCTTCTGCCAGACGGCGACCGCATCCCTGCCATCGCGCAGACAAAAAAAAGCCCCGCCAATCGACCGGCGGGGCTTTCCCTAAAGCGTGTCGCCTCAGAACAGCGAAGCGACCAGATGGGTGGCGGGCGCCACCTGGAAGTCGATGGACATCATCACGCTCAGCGCGGTGATGGCGACGATGGAGAAGGCGAACAGCTTGCGCGCCCAGACCCGGTCGTCGGCGGTCCAGTAGCCGGTCAGGGCGATGGCCAGCCACCACAGGCTCACCGCCACCGCCACCAGCAGGTAGCCGTAGCCGGCGTAGCCGCCCAGGCACAAGGCGAGGGTCGCCGCCATGAAGGCGAGGATGTAGAGCACGATGTGGATCTTGGTCACCGCGATGCCGCGCGCCACCGGCAGCACCGGGATGCCGGCCGCCTCGTAGTCCTTCAGGCGGAAGATGGCGATGGCATAGGAGTGCGGCATCTGCCACAGGCAGAAGATCGCCAGCAGCGAGGCGGCGCCGGCGTCGAACTGGCCGCTCACCGCGCAGTAGCCGACCACCGGCGGCATCGCCCCGGAGAGGCTGCCGACCAGCGTGCCGTACTGCGAACGACGCTTGAACCACAGGCTGTACAGGCCGACGTAGACGAAGTAGCCGAAGCCGGCCAGCGCGGTGGTCAGCGGGTTGGTCCGCCACCACAGCAGGCCGAAGCCGGCGACCCCGAGGACCAGGCCGTGGGCCAGGGCAGCCTTCAGCGAGATCTGCCCGGTCACGGTGACCCGCCCGCGGGTCCGCTCCATGTGCCGGTCGATGTCGCGGTCGATGCAGTTGTTCAGCACGCACCCACTGGCGACCACCAGCGACAGGCCGATGACCGTGGCCAGCAACAGCATCGGCTCGACGCTGCCGCGGGCGGCGAGGAAGTATCCCCCCGCCACCGCGATCAGGTTGCCGAAGATGATTCCCGGCTTGGCCACCAGGAGATAGCGTTTCAGCTTCACGTCATGGCCCTCAGGGCATCGGCATCATCAGCATGTCGGCGCTGAAGATGATCCACAGCGAGAGACCGACCACCAGCAGGATGACGATCACCGTGAAGATGAACGCCATCACGTTCCAGCGCCCTTCCGACGACATGTTCATGTGCAGGAAGCAGATCAGGTGCACCACCACCTGCACCAGGCCGAGGACGACCATGGTGAGGATGGTCGCGTGGCGCGAGAAGCCGCCGTCCATGACCATGTAGAACGGGATCGCGGTGAGGATCACCGAGAGCACGAAGCCGATCGCGTAGGAACCCAGGCTGCCGTGGCCGGCGCCGTGGTTGTCGTGTGCAGCGCTGCTCATTACAGGGCCCCCATCAGGTAGACGACGGTGAAGACGCAGATCCAGACGATGTCGAGGAAGTGCCAGAACAGGCTCAGGCACATCATCCGGGTGTTGTTCTGCGCGGTGAGGCCGCGGGTCCAGATCTGCGCCATCAGCACCAGCATCCACAGCAGGCCGGCGCTGACGTGCAGGCCGTGCATGCCGACCAGGGTGAAGAAGGACGACAGGAAGGCGCTGCGGCTCGGGCCGAAGCCTTCGGCGATCAGGTGGTGGAACTCGTTGATCTCCATGCCGATGAACGCGGCGCCGAGCAGGAAGGTGACCCCGAGCCAGGCGATCGCCTGGCCCTTGGCGCCCTTGTGCGCGGAGAGCATGGCCAGGCCGTAGGTGCAGCTGGAAACCAGCAGGATGGCGGTTTCCACCAGCACGTAGGGCAGCTCGAAGATGTCCTTGCCGCTGGGGCCGCCGGCGGTGTGGTGAACCAGCACCGCGTAGGTGGCGAAGACGCTGGCGAACAGCACGCAGTCGGTCATCAGGTAGAGCCAGAAACCGAATACGGTGTTGCCGCCGCTATCGTGTGCATGATCGTGGTCGTGGCCCACTTCGTGGGCGTCGGCCAGATGCTTGTTCAATACTGCCGTCGACATGGTTCAGACCTGCTTGGCGAGTTGCTGGAAACGGGCGCTTTCGATCTTCTCGATCTCTTCGGGCTGGACGTAGTAGTCGACGTCCTGGTTGTAGCTGCGCACGATGAAGGAGCCGATCATGCCGACGAAGCCGACCGCCATGAGCCACCAGATATGCCAGATGGCGGCGAAGCCGAAGACGAAGGCGAACACGGCGATGGAGAAGCCCGCGGCGGTGTTCTTCGGCATGTGGATCGGCTGGTAGGCCGGCAGCTTGCGGTAGGCGGTGCCGGTCTTCTTCATGTCGTGGAAGGCATCCACGTCCTGCACCTTCGGCAGTTCGGCGAAGTTGTAGAACGGCGGCGGCGAGGAAGTGGCCCATTCCAGGGTGCGGCCTTCCCACGGGTCGCCATTGACGTCGGCCAGTTGCTTGCGGTTGCGGACCGAGACGAACAGCTGGATCAACTGGCAGGCAATGCCGCAGAAGATCAGCACGGCGCCGAAGAACGCGACCACCAGGTACGGCTTCCACAGCGGGTTGTCGTAGTGGTTCAGGCGACGGGTCATGCCCATGAAGCCGAGGATGTAGAGCGGCATGAAGGCCATGTAGAAGCCCACCAGCCAGCACCAGAAGGAGCGCTTGCCCCACTTCTCGTCGAGGGTGAAGCCGAACGCTTTCGGGAACCAGAAGGCGAAGCCGGCCAGGTAGCCGAACACCGCGCCGCCGATGATGGTGTTGTGGAAGTGGGCGATCAGGAACAGGCTGTTGTGCAGCAGGAAGTCCGCGCCCGGGATGGCCAGCAGGACGCCGGTCATGCCGCCGATGGTGAAGGTCACCATGAAGCCCAGGGTCCACAGGATCGGCGTGCTGAAGCGCAGGCGACCCTTGTAGATGGTGAACAGCCAGTTGAACAGCTTCACCCCGGTGGGGATCGAGATCAGCATGGTGGCCACGCCGAAGAAGCCGTTGACGTCACCGCCCGAACCCATGGTGAAGAAGTGGTGCAGCCACACGGTGAAGCCGAGGAAGGTGATCGCGGCGCTGGCCCAGACCATCGACTTGTAGCCGAACATGCGCTTGCCGGCGAAGGTCGCGGTGACCTCGGAGAAGATACCGAAGGCCGGCAGGATCAGGATGTACACCTCGGGATGGCCCCAGGCCCAGAAGAGGTTGATGTACATCATGGCGTTGCCGCCAAGCTCGTTGGTGAAGAAGTGCATGTCCAGGTAGCGGTCGAGCGACAGCAGGCCCAGCGCAGCGGTGAGGATCGGGAACGAGGCGACGATCAGGATGTTGGCGAAGGTGCAGGTCCAGGTGAAGATCGGCATCTGCATCAGCTTCATGCCCGGGGCACGCATCTTGAACACGGTGACCAGGAAGTTGATCCCCGTGAGCAACGTGCCCATCCCGGATATCTGTAGCGCCCAGATGTAGTAGTCCACCCCTACCCCGGGGCTATAGGCCAGCTCCGACAGCGGCGGATAGGCCACCCAGCCGGTACGGGCGAATTCGCCCAGGCCCAGCGACACGTTGACCAGCATGGCGCTGACCACGAGCAGCCAGAAGCTCAGCGAATTGAGGAAGGGGAACGCCACGTCGCGCGCGCCGATCTGCAGCGGCACGGCCAGGTTCATCAGGCCGGTCATGAACGGCATGGCCATGAAGATGATCATGATCACGCCATGCGCGGTGAAGATCTGGTCGTAGTGCTCCGGCGGCAGGTAGCCGTGGTTGGCGCCTTCGGCCAGGGCCAGCTGGCCGCGCATCATGATCGCGTCGGCGAAGCCGCGGACCAGCATGACCAGGGCGACGACGATGTACATCACGCCGATCTTCTTGTGGTCGACCGAGGTCAGCCACTCGGTCCACAGGTAGGTCCACTTGCGGTAGTAGGTGATCGCACCGACCACGCCGAGGCCCAGCAGGGCGACGACGGCCAGTGTGACCATGACGATGGGCTCGTGGTAAGGCACGGCCGAGAGTGTCAGTTTCCCGAACATCTGCGCTTACTCCTGGGTACTCGGTTGCATGTGCATGTCCTTCATGTCTTTCATGCCCTGCATGGCTTGCATGTCCATGTCCTGCATGTCGTGACCGGTCATGGCGGCTTCGTGCTCAGCCCCGGCGTGCTCGCCGTGCGCGGCACCCTTGGCGTCGCCGTGGTGCTCGTACTTGGTGAGGATGTGGCCGAACAGTTCCGGGCTGACCGAAGAGAAGTAGGTCGGCGGAACGTTCTCGCTCGGCTTGACCAGCTCCGGATAGGTGCCGATCGACAGGCTGGTCGGTGCCGCCTTGACCTTGGCGACCCAGTCCTGGAAGCCCTGCTCGGAGGTGGCGATGGCCTTGAAGCGCATGCCGGAGAAACCGCCGCCGCTGTAGTTCGCGGAGATACCGTCGAACACGCCTTCTTCGTTGGCGATCAGGTGCAGCTTGGTCATCATCCCGGCCATCGAGTAGATCTGGCTGCCCAGCTGCGGGATGAAGAACGAGTTCATCACCGAATCCGAGGTGATCTGGAAATTCACCGGGGTGTCTTTCGGGAAGGCGATCTCGTTGACCGTGGCGATACCCTGCTCCGGGTAGATGAACAACCACTTCCAGTCCAGCGAAACGGCCTGGATGGTGACCGGCTTGACCTCGGAGTCCAGCGGACGGTACGGGTCGAGCTTGTGGGTGCTTTCCCAGGTGATCCAGCCGAGGATCGCGATGATCACGCAGGGCACCAGCCAGACCACCGCCTCGATGCGGTTGGAGTGGTGCCAGTCCGGCTTGTACTCGGCCTGGGTGTTCGAGGCGCGGTACTTCCAGGCGAACGCCAGGGTCATCACGATCACCGGGATGACCACGATCAGCATCAGCAGGGTCGCGGTAATGATCAGGGTGCGCTCGTCCATGCCCACCTGCCCTTTCGGGTTGAACAGGGTCATGTCGCAGCCGCCGAGCAGCAGCGCGGGCGCCAGGGAAAGCCATTTCAATGCGGCAAACGGGTTTGCTTTGGTCATCTTCCGGCCTTAATCGATGGAAGGAGCGAGTGGTCGCTCATGGATGTCTCCTTGCAAGGCTTGTGGCGGAGACCGCTGGCTTCAGCCAGTTCCAGACATGCAGTCGCCACCGGGGTACGGAACGGCCATTGCCCGGCCACGGGAGAAGGCAAGCGGATACCTTTCCCGATTCCGGTGACGGACTCGTTCCACGCGCTGAGTCGTTCCTTGATGAACAGCGTTTTCGAAGCTGTGCCGGAAGAGGCCAAGGGCGGCCAAGGCACGTGCATGCCTGGGCGAGAAGGATTGCCCTTCCCGCCGGGTGATCAGGTCGCAGTTATCGGTCGGCTATTTGTTGTGCAACAGGCAAGGCAGGAACCCATTTATCGCGATGCGGAGCAGAGACTCGCGCGACGCTCGTTGGACCGAAACTGAGCGTCAGTTATTACAATTCATTTCAGCTGAGGAGCCTATGACACATCTTGCAATAGACTTTCTCAAACATAGATAAAGTAGGGCTTTTACCTGCCTGCGACAGGTTGTCGCAGGTCATACCCTAGCACAACAGTTGGAATACGCGAATATTCTTCGCTTCGAGCAGCATAGCGCAAGGAAATCGCCCCCGCGCCAGCATCGTGACCCGAGAGTCAGCGTCTATCGGCCTGCAACTGTACCCCTGCCGTTCGTCCAGATGCGCCAATTGTATCCGCCGTCGGGCCGGCGCTAACGCGCAGCCGCCAGAGCAGCGCGGCCGGCAGCTCGGCGTCGAGTCCCGCCAGGGAACCAGGCAAGCGATGGGCCGTGACCGCCTGGGTGGCAAGGCGCGCCTGGCGCACCCGACGCCGGCTAGAAAACCGAGGCCGCCGCGATTGCCCGCAGCGGCCTCGGCACAGACGTGGCTCAGTTACCCTGCGGCATCTCGCCGCGCGCCAGGCGCGCATTGATGTCGCGGACCACCGCTGGCAGCTCGGTGATGGTCTCGATCAGGTAGTGCGGACGCGAACCTTCGAACATCTGTTCGATACGCGTCCGCTCGCGCTCCAGTTCGGCCGCCGGCAGCGCCTTGTACTGCTCGTAGGTGAGGCCCAGGGCATTGCCCGAGCAGGTCAGCGCCACCGTCCACATGCCGGCGCGGCGCCCTTCGAGGATACCCGGCCAGGTGTCGTCGACCTTCACGCAGGCCGCCACATCGTCGATCCCCAGGGCGATCACGTTGGCCAGCGCCTGGGCCGGCCATGGCCGGCCGTTGGGCACTTCGTCGGTGGCCACCACGTGGTCGGCGACGTAGCCGTTGGTCTCGGCCAGGGCTACCACCTTCTCCATCACCACCGCCGGGTAGCCGGAACAGGAACCGATCTTCAGGCCCATCCCGCGGAGTTCGGCGATCGCCTGCAGGGCGCCGGGGATCAGCGCCGAATGTTCGGCGATCTTTTCGATCTGCAGCGGCATGAAGCGCTCGTAGATGGCGGTGACATCGTCGTCGCTGGGCAGGCGGCCGAAGGCGGCGCAGTAGCGCTCGGCGATCGCCGGGATGTCGCAGAGCGTGCGGATGTGGTCCCACTTGCCCATTCCCATCGGACCGCGCGCTTCCTCCAGGCTGACCTGGACGCCGAATTCGGCGAAGGCCTCGACGAAGATCTGGGTCGGCGCGAAGGAGCCGAAATCGACCACGGTTCCCGCCCAGTCGAGGATGACGGCCTGGAGGGTGGCTGGCTGGTTGTAATTCATTGTCGTGAACCCTTTTCTGCTCGTTGTCGTTCAGTTCAGATCTCGAGGACTTCCAGTTCGCGCAGCGCCTCGCCGATGGCGGCGACCGCCTGCCGCATCTCCGCGGCGTCGACGTGGCCGATGCAGCCGACGCGGAAGGTTTCCACCTGGGTCAACTTGCCCGGATAGAGGATGAAGCCCTTCTCCCGCACGCGTTGGTAGAAGTCGGCGAAGCGGTAGCGCGGATCGCGCGGCGCGTGGAAGGTAACGATGATCGGCGCTTGGATTTCCGCCGGCAGGAAGCTGCGGAAACCGAGCCGGGCCATCTCGCCGAGCAGCGTTTCGCAATTGCTCGCGTAGCGCCGCTGGCGCGCCGGCAGGCCGCCCTCCTCTTCGTACTGGCTGAGCGCTTCGTGCAAGGCGGCGACCACATGGGTCGGCGGGGTGAAGCGCCATTGCCCGGTCTTGCGCATATAGGCGTGCTGGTCCTGCAGGTCCATGGCCAGGGAGTGGCAGTTGCCGGCGCTGGCTTCCAGGGCGGCGCTGCGGGCGAAGACGAAGCCCATCCCCGGGACGCCCTCCAGGCACTTGCCGGAGGCGGCGATCAGGGCGTCGAACGGGACTGTCCGGGCATCGATCCCGATCGCCCCGAAGGAACTCATGGCATCGACGATCAGGCGCTTGCCGTGACGCTCGACGACCTTGGCGATGGCCTCCAGCGGATTGAGGATGCCGGTACTGGTCTCGCAGTGGATCAGCGCCACATGGCTGATCGCCGGATCGGCGGCCAGCAGGCGCTCGACATCAGCGGCGGTGGTCGGCACGTTCTCTTCGGTCTCGAAGGTGCTGAAGGGCCGTTGCAGGACCTCGCAGATCTTCGCCAGGCGCTTGCCGTAGGCACCGTTGATCAACACCAGGACCTTGCCGTCGCGCGGCACCAGGGTGCCGATCGCCGCTTCCACGGCGAAGGTGCCGCTGCCCTGCAACGGTACGCAGGTGTGGCTGCCTTCGCCGCCGACGATCTTCAGCAGGCGCTGGCAGACGCTGGCAGTGAGTTCGTTGAAATCGCTGTCCCAGGAGCCCCAGTCGACCATCATCGCCCGACGGGTACGGTAGGAGGTGGTCAGCGGACCGGGGGTCAGCAGGATGGGTGCGCGTTCGGCAGTGCTCATGCTCATTTCCTCTGCGGGAATCGGCGAAAGAAACCGGATCGGGCTTCGCGGCCTGGGCGGTCGTTCCGCGCCGGCGTTCCGGGGAAGCCTGGAGACATAAGGTGAGCGCCGCGCTACTATCGTTCAAATTGTTTGTTCCGATGCCAGCCATAAGCCAGGCCGATACCATGAATCTCTTCCAGCTCCGCGCCTTCGACGCCGTCGCCCGCGAAGGCAGTTTCACCCGCGCCGCCGAGCGCCTGTGCATCAGCCAGCCGGCAGTGACCGGACACGTCAAGGCACTCGAGGAGCACTACCAGGTCACCCTGTTCCGACGCACCGCCCGGCGCATCGAACTGACCGAGGAAGGCTCGCGCCTGGTGGCGATCACACGCACCCTGTTCGCCCTGGAGGAAGAAGCCGAGGCCCTGCTCGACGCCAATCGACAATTGGTCTCCGGCCGCCTCGAGGTCGCCGCCGACGGCCCGCACCTGGTGATGCCGATGCTCGCCCGGCTGCGCGCGAGCTATCCGGGAATCACCGTCAACCTGCGCCTGGGCAACGCCCAGGAAACCCTCGCGGCGCTGCTCAGCGAACACGTCGACGTCGCCGTGCTGACCGAGGTCGAGGCGCGTCCCGGGCTGTTCCTGGAGGAGTTGGTGAATTCGCGCATCTGCGCCCTGCTGCCTCGCCAGCATCCCTGGTGCGAACGCAGCGAAGGCGTACCGCTGGAAGAACTCGACCAGCAGATCATGGTGCTGCGCGAACCCGGCTCGATCACCCGCCGCACCTTCGACCGCGCCTGCGCCAGCCAGGGCGTGCAGCCGCGGGTGCTGCTGGAGCTGGACAGCCGGGAAGCGGTGACCGAAGCGGTGGCCGCCGAACTGGGCGTCGGCGTGGTGTCTTCCCTGGAGGTCGGCAACGATCCGCGGGTTCGCGCGGTGCCGCTGGTCGGTCCCGAGCTGACCAACTGCCACCTGATCGGCTGCCTGGAGAAGCGCCGCGGCCTGCGGGTGATCCGGGCGTTCCTGGAACTGGCGGCGGCCTGAGTCGCGCCGTCAGCTCCAGTGACGCTCGCGGGTGCGGCGGTCTTCGCCGAAGCCGAACAGCGAGGCCAGCGAATACACGATCAGCTCGGCGATCCAGGCGACCAGCAAGGCGCAGCCCAGGCCCCAGGCGATCACCTCGGGCTTGAGCAGGACCTGGTAGCTGTAGCTGGCATAGGTTTCCATCAGCAACTCATGGTTCGGTGCGCGCAGCATGTGCCAGGCGCGGGCGTACCAGGGCCCCTGCATGGCCTGCCACTCGGCGTCGAGCATGCGCGCGCGGCGCATCAGGCGGTCGAGGTTCTCGCCGTCGCGCTGGAACACCGGATCGCTGTTGCTGCGGTAATGCCTGACCAGTTCCTCCAGGCTGCCGTTGAAGAACTGCCCGGCGGTCTGCTGGAAGCCCTGGATGTTCTGCGCGGCCTCCAGGCGATGGGCGTCGACGCGCTTGGCGTAGTCGTCGATGAAGCCGGGCACCTGCACCCCGAGCAGCAGGCCCAGGGTGAACAGCACCAGTCTCAGGTAACTGCGGAACATGCGCTCTCCTCGTCCACGGCGGCGATTCAGACCCGCCCCTTGGCCAACACCTCGCCGCCCCACCAGAGGACCCACTCGCCGCTCTGCTGCAAGGTCCAGTTCTCGTTGTCGGTGAGCGGCTCGGTGGCGATCACCGTGACCACGTCGTCCGGCGTGGTTTCCGCATGGAAGTCCACGGTCAGGTCGGCATCCTTCAACCGCGCCGGGCCGAACGGCGCGCGGCGGGTAATGTAGGCGAGTTTGCTGGAGCAGAAGGTGAACAGCCAGTCGCCGTCGCTGATCAGGGCATTGAACACGCCTTTCTTGCGATATTCGTCACAGGCCGAGATCAGCACCGGCAACAGCACCTCCACCGGCACCGGCTCGGGGAAAGCCCGGCGCACGCGGTTCAGCAGGTCGCAGAAGGCCGCCTCGCTGTCGGTCTCGCCGACCGGGCGGTAGAAGCCGGGCTTGGGCTGGAAGTCGGCCAGTTGGCCATTGTGCGCGAAGGTCCAGTAGCGCCCGCCGAGTTCGCGGATGAAGGGGTGGGTGTTGCTCAGCCCGACCTTGCCGACGTTGGCCTGGCGGATGTGCCCGATGACCGTCTCGCTCTTGATCGGGAAGCGCTGCACCAGCCGCGCCACCTCCGAATCGACGCTCGCCAGCGGGTCCTGGAACAGCCGCACGCCGCGTCCTTCGTAGAAGGCGATGCCCCAACCGTCGCGGTGCGGGCCGGTGCCGCCGCCGCGCTGCATCAGTCCGGTGAAGCTGAAGACGATGTCCGTCGGGACGTTGGCGCTCATGCCCAATAGTTCACACATGGCTCAAACCTCCCTGAGCAAGGCTGTACGTAGTAGTTCTCCTTCCCGCTGCAGACGCGCCTGCAGGCTCGCGCGACCGATCGGCAGGAAACGGGTCAGGGCGCGCCAGAGCAGTCGCGGCAGGTCGCCGCGACGCCGGGGAATCAGGTGCAGATGCAGGTGCGCCACGTGCTGGTTGGCCGCCACGCCATCGTTGAGCAACAGGTTGATGCCTTCCACGCCGAAACCGGCCCGGCGCAACGCGCGACCGGTACGCTCGGCGAGCGCCGGGAGGGCGTCGCGGGCGGCGGCGGAAAGATCGCTCAGGTGCGGGGCGTGCTCGCGGGCTACGATCAGCACGTGCGCCGGTCGCAGCGGAAAGATGTCCAGCAGGACGATGAAATGCTCGTCCTCGAAGAGTCTGTGCGCCGGCTCGCGGCCACCCGCTATGGCGCAGAACACGCAATCCATGGGAAATCCCGACATAGGCCTCGCCTCATGCTGAACGCCTGCCGGGCGTAGTGCAAGAATGGATTTCGTCGCGAAAGGCTACAGGCGCGGCTCGATGCGCATGCGCCGGTCGCCGTGCTCGTCGGTGCGGGTGTCGACGTCCGGCATCAACTCGGGCTGCATCATCTGCCGCAGGGTCGGCTCGTCCTCGGCGTCCTGCGACGGATGCCGGCGATTCTTCCAGGCCCGCTCCAGCGGCCAGCGGATAGCGGCGATCAGCAGGTACAGGCCGAAACCCAGCAGCGCCACCAGGGCCAGGTCGGAGACCGCGCGCCAGGCGTTGTTGCCGACCTTGAACACGACGTCCAGCGCGGTGATGGCGATGGCCGGGGCGTAGAGGTCGTTCTGCGGGTCCACCGGAGTCGGCGTGAACAGCAGGATGAAGACGATCAGCCGCAGGGGTTCGCGCAGCCAGCGCCACATCCAGCCGGTCATCAGCCAGAACACCAGCATCAGGCCGAGTCCGGCGATGGCGTAGGCGCCCCAGGCGATCAGATAGTCTTGTTCATTCATGCGGCGTGCGTGGCGATAGCGGTGATGGGGGGCTTATGATAGCCGCTTTTGCATGCCGACGCGCCTACCCACCGATGGCGGGCGCCGCGCCGCCAGTTTTATTCAGATTTCCCGGCCTCGCGCATGGCCGGATCGACGAGGATTCCCGATGCCCCATCCGCAGCCCCCCATCGCCCGCCGCGACGCCGGACGCGACCCCTACGCCTGGCTGGAGGAGCGCGACGCCCCGGAGGTGCTCGACTACCTGAAGGCCGAGAACGCCTACCTGGATAGCGAACTGGCCGACCAGGCCGGGTTGCGCGAGACCCTGTTCGAGGAGATCAGGGGACGCATCCGCGAGACCGACCTGTCGTTGCCCAGTCCCTGGGGTCCGTGGCTGTACTACCAGCGCACCACCGCCGGCGATGAATACCCGCGCCACTACCGCTGCCCACGTCCGGCGGACGGCAGCCTGGCGGTCGACGAAGGCGCCGAGCAACTGTTGCTCGATCCCAACCAGTTGGCCGACGGCGGCTTCCTCTCCCTCGGCGCCTTCAGCATCAGCCCCGACCAGAGCCTGCTGGCCTACAGCCTGGACACCAGCGGCGACGAGATCTACCGCCTGTTCGTCAAGGACCTCGCCAGCGGCTCGGTGCAGGCCCTGCCCTTCGACGACTGCGACGGCAGCCTGACCTGGGCCAACGACAACCGCACACTGTTCTTCGGCGAACTGGACGACACCCACCGCCCGCACAAGCTCTATCGCCACCGCCTGGGCGAGGCCGGCGCCGAGCTGGTGTTCGAGGAAGGCGACGGGCGCTTCTTCCTGCACTGCTACCGCTCCAGCTCGGAACGCCAGCTGATCCTCCTGCTCAACAGCAAGACCACCAGCGAGGCCTGGGTGCTCGACGCCGACCAGCCGCAGGGAACGTTCCGCTGCCTGGCGCCGCGCGAGGAAGGCCATGAGTACTACCCCGACCACGGTCGCCTCGACGGCCGGGGCCTGTGGTTGATTCGCAGCAACCAGGCGGGGATCAACTTCGCCCTCTACCAGGCCGAGGAGTCGCGGCCGACTCGCGAGCACTGGCAACTGCGCGTGGCCCACGACCCGCAGCGGACCCTGGAAGATGTCAGCCTGAACGCCGAGGCGGTGATCCTCGGCCTGCGCGACGGCGGCCTGCCGGTGATCGAGGTGCAACCGCAGGGCCTGCCGGCCTACCGCGTGCAGTTGCCGGACGCCGCCTACAGCCTCTACGTGCAGGACAGCCTGGAATTCGACAGCCCCTGCGTGCGACTGCGCTACGAGGCCCTGAACCGTCCGGCGCAGGTACGCCAGCTGAACCTCGCCGATGGCACGCAGACCGTCCTCAAGCAGACCCCGGTGGAAGGCCCCTTCGACGCCGACGCCTACGCCAGTCGGCGCATCTGGGCCAGCAGCGGCGACGGCACGCAGGTGCCGGTCAGCCTGGTGGCGCGCAAGGAAGTCCTCGACGGCATCGCCGCCGGGCGCCCCGCGCCACTCTATCTCTATGGCTACGGCGCCTACGGGCATAGCCTCGATCCCTGGTTCTCCCACGCCCGCCTGAGCCTGCTC
Organism: Pseudomonas sp. YA1; assembly: GCF_058680555.1. NCBI lineage: Bacteria > Pseudomonadati > Pseudomonadota > Gammaproteobacteria > Pseudomonadales > Pseudomonadaceae > Pseudomonas > Pseudomonas sp. YA1. The sequence continues at coordinate 19,733 of NZ_JBZWBG010000011.1, read as the reverse complement.
GAACGCGGCTTCGTCTTCGCCATCGCCCATGTCCGTGGCGGCGGCGAACTGGGCGAAGCCTGGTACCGGGCCGGCAAGCTGGAACACAAGCAGAACAGCTTCGACGACTTCATCGCCTGCGCCGAGCACCTGCTCGCCGAGGGCTACTGCCGTCCCGAGGGCCTCGCCATCAGCGGCGGCAGCGCCGGCGGACTGTTGATCGGCGCGGTGCTCAACCAGCGCCCGCAACTGTTCGGCGCGGCGATCGCCGAGGTGCCTTTCGTCGACGTGCTGAACAGCATGCTCAATCCGGACCTGCCGCTGACCGTCACCGAATACGACGAGTGGGGCAACCCGCAGGAGGCCGAGGTGCATGCGCGGATCGCCGCCTACGCGCCCTACGAGAACGTCAGGGCCCAGGACTACCCGCACCTGCTGGTGGTCGCCGGCTACAACGACAGCCGCGTGCAGTACTGGGAAGCCGCCAAGTGGGTGGCGAAACTGCGGGCGACCAGGACCGACGCCAACCTGCTGCTGCTCAAGACCGACCTCGGCGCCGGCCACGGCGGCATGAGCGGCCGCTACCAGGGGCTGAAGGACGTGGCGCTGGAATACGCCTTCCTGCTCAAGGTCCTCGGCCTGGTATGACGACCGCGGGGGCCGGCGACGCCGGCCTTCCGCCACGAAAAAGGGAACCTTCGTGAAACGACGCTTCTGGCCCGCCATGGGCCTGCTCGCCGCGATCATGCTGGCCGTCTACCTGGCGAATCCGTTCGGCACCGCCAGTCTCGACCCGCGCGCGCGGCTCCTCGGCGTGGCGCTGTACAAGATCCCTTCGCGCTCGATGGAACCGACCTTGCAACAGGGCGACTTCATCCTCGCCAACGCCGCGCGCTACGCCTTCGCCGACCCGCAGGTCGGCGACCTGGTGGTGTTCCGCTTCCCGCCGCAGCGCAGCATCGCCTATGTGAAGCGCATCGCCGGGATACCCGGCGATCGCGTGCGAATCGATGGCGGCCGGCTCTACGTCAATGACCACCAGGTGACCGAGCCCTACCTGGCGCAGCAGGCGCTGCGCCAGCCGGACTCCCTGCGCATGGCCGAGCGGACCGTCCCCGCCGGCCACTACTTCATGCTCGGCGACAACCGCGACAACTCCAACGACAGCCGCTACTGGGGCTACGTACCGCGCGCCGACCTGGTCGGCCGGGTGTTCGTCGTCTGGTATGCCGAGGACACCCGGCGCATCGGTTCGGTGCGCTGACGCCCCTCAGAAGAACTGGGTGACGCTGATCTTGGCGTTGCGTCCCTGGCTGTAGACCAGGTCGCCGCCCAGCGGCTGGCGATAGGAGCGGTTGAACAGGTTGTCCACGGTGAAGTCGATGCGGGTGTCCTTCAGGCCCAGCTTGGCCGGGACCCACTCGGCGAACAGCCGATGGGTGTCGTAGCTGTCGTTGGCCGCGTGATCCCAGTAGATATCGCCGGAACCGGTACCCATCCCGCCGCTGTAGCGATCGCTGGGCAGGCGGTCGGTCTTGCGCACGAACTCGCCCTGCCAGCCGAGCTTGGCGTCCCATTCCGGAACCTTCAGGCCGAGCATGGCCACCCACTTCGGCGGCGGGATGTCGCGCGCCCACACGTTCGGTCCCCAGGGATTGCTGTAGGCACCATCGTGCTTGCCGGTCATCCACGAGTAGGACAGGCTGCCGAACAGCCGCTGGCTGTCGTAGAAGCTCTCGATCTCGAAGCCCTTGATGGTCAGGCCCGGCAGGTTGCGGTAGTTGCTCAGCGGCAGCATGTCGCCGCAGCTACCGCCGATACTGCCGTTGTCGATCGACTGCTGGCGGCAGCCGACGCTGCGGGTGCGGAATATCTCGTCCTTGATGCGGTTCTGGAACAACGTGGTGCGGATCTGCAGGCTGTCGCCGGCGACCAGCAGGTCCGGCAGGTTGATCACGCTGCCGCCACGGATCGCATGGATGCGCTCGGCGTCCAGGTCGCGGCTGCTGCCGCCGATGGTCGAACTGTTCTGCACTTCGTACTGTTCGTCGATCACCGGCGCTCGCCAGGTCTCGGTGTAGTCGGCGAAGAACGCCAGGTTCGGCGTCGCGGTCCAGAACACCGACAGCCGCGGCGACCAGCCGGAGTAGGTCTGGGCGCGATAGTCATGGCCGAGCTTGGGATTGTCGTAGATCGGCGCCAGGTTGGCCTGGCCGTCGTTGCGCACGCTGTCGAAGCGCATCGATGGAGTGACGGTCAGGCTGCCGTAGGTGATCGCGTCCTGGATGTAGAAGCTCTGCGTGTCCTGCTTGCCGGCCGGCATGAATGCCGGTTGCAGCCAGCCGTAGTTGTAGCGCGGGGTCTCATAGGTCTTGCCCGGCATGTGCATGAGGATGTCGCGCTTGTGCTTGTGCAGCGCCGCGCCCAGGGTCAGCTCGTGCTGTAGCGCTCCGGTATCGAAACGGCTGGTGTTGCGCAGTTCCAGGACCTTGTCCTGGTACTCGGTACGCATCCGCTTGCCGCCGGTGGCGAGCTGGTAGAAGGCGGTGTCCTCGCGACGGTCGAGCTGCTCGGTGCGGGCGTCGGAATAGCTCAGTTGCAGGTCGATCCAGGGATTGTCCAGCGGATGGTAGTTGTACTTGCCGGTCCAAGTGGTGTCGGTGGTATCGCGGTGGGCCAGCAGGCGGGTCAGGCCCAGCTCGTAGCCGTAGCGGTCGATGGTCCACTGGCTCGGCGGGGTCGGGTAGCTGCTGGCGGAGAACGGCGTCCAGCGCGAGCTTTTCGAGCGCAGGTAGGTGAAACCCAGGTCGTGCTCCTCGGTGGGGTGCAGGTTGAGCTTGAACAGGCCGGTCTTCTCGTCCTGGGCGCTGTTGGGCAGGCGCTTGGGGTTGATCGGATAGTCGGTGGGCGACAGCGGCAGGTTGTCGGCCAGCTTCATGTCGCGGCCGTCGCGGCCGTTGAGGTAGAGCAGGGCATCGACGCGGCGGTCTTCGCTGCGGCCGAACACGGCGCCGGAGTAGATCTTCTGCTGGTCGTTGGAGTGATAGCCGTACTTGAGCATGGCGCCGAGGTCGCGGCCTTCGCGCAGCAGGTCCGGCGCGTCCTTGGTCTCCATGTGCACGGTGCCGCCGAAGCCGCCATTGCCGGTGAACACCGAGTGCGGCCCCTTCTCCACCTCGATGCGCTTGATCATTTCCGGTTCGATGAACACGGTGCCTTGCTGGTAGCGCTCGAAGCCGCTCTTCTGCGCGCCGTCCAGGGTATAGGGCACGTCCTCGGCGTCGCCCAGGCCCCAGATGTTGGTGGTCTGTCCGCCCGGCTTGGGCGAGCCGCCCATGGTCACCCCGGGCAGGGTCTGCAGCAGGCTGGGGATGTTGTCCGCCTGCTGGCGTTCGATATCCCGCCGGGTCAGGGTCGAGCGGCCGACGTTGCTGGCGTCCACTTCGCGACCGTTGCCGACGATGGTCTGCGCGTCCAGTTGCAACGCGTTGTCGCTGTAGGCGTCGACCTGGCGCCGGCGCACCACGTAGCCGCCGCCCGCCTCCACCAGCTCCAGCTCGGAACCGACCAGCAACCGCTCCAGCGCCTCGCGCACCCCGTAGCTGCCGCTCAGCGCCGGAGCGCGCAGGCCCCGCAGGAGCGACTCGTCGAACAGCACCTGGACCTGCGCCTGCTGCGCCAGGCGCGACAGCGAGGCGGCCAGCGGCTGCGCCGGCAGGTCGAAGCGTCGTTCGGCAGCGCTGGCGCCGGCGGCCCACAACGCGGCGCCGAGCACGGCGGCGGAACACAGTGGGCGCCAGGCGGCGCGGGTGAAAGGCAAGGTCATGCTGGAACTCTCCCCAAGTGACTGCTGGATGTCGCCGGCAGCGGCGACGGACAGCAGAGAAGACGCAGCAGGGAGAAAAACCCACATATGCGAATGAAAAATATTTTCATTAATGCTGAAGACGAGCCTCAGCGCGCCAGGATCAGCACCTCGCCGCCAGCCTGCGGCTGTACCCGCACCGGCAATAGCGCCGGCAGGGCGAGGAGAAAATCGTCGGGGCGGGCGATCCGCACCGTGCCGGAGACCCGCTTGCCGGCAAGCCGGGGATCTCCCAGGCGGATCGGCGCGGCGCGATAGCGCGACAGTTCCTCCACCAGTTCGCCCAGCGGCTTGTCGCGGAACACCAGTTGCCCATCGCGCCAACTGGCGACCTGCTCCGGCGCCACATGGCCGAGTTCCAGGCGCTGGTCGGCGAGGTCCAGGCGCGCGCTGTCGCCAGCCAGCAGCACATGTTCGGCATCCTTCTCCAGGGACGGCTGCAACGCCACGCGCCCCTGTTTCACCGCCACGGCGAGGGCCTGCGCGTTGCGCCGGACGCTGAACTGGGTACCGAGTACGGTGACCCGGCTGTCGCCACTGCCGACCCGGAACGGCCGGGCCGGATCGTGGCTGACCACGAAGAACACCTCGCCTTTCTTCAACAGCACGTCGCGGGTGCGCTCGGCGTAACGCACCTGCACTTGGGTATCGACGTCGAGGAACAGCTTCGAGCCGTCCGCCAGGACCACCTCGCGCTGCTCGCCAGGCGCCGTGCCGTAGGCGAGGTTCGGCCCGAGCGACTGGTCGCGCCAGAACAGGGTGGCGACGAGCAGCGCGCAGAACACGAAGAACGCCGCCGCCAGCGCCCGTGGCAGGCGCCAGGCCGGCACCGGCTCGGGAATATCGTCCAGCGCCGGGCGCGGCAGGCCGTCGAATTCGCGCCAGAGCCGCTCCATGCCCTCGAGCGCTTCGCGATGGCGCGGATCGGTGCGTAGCCAATCCTCCAGCTCAGCCCGGCAGGCAGCGCTGAAATGCCCGGAACGACGCCGGCTGAACCAGTAGGCGGCGCGGTGATCGATGTCCTCTTCGGTTTCGTCGGCGAACAGCGGTTCCAGTCGTTCCAGCGGCTTCATCCTTCGCCTCCCTGGCCAAGCCGCCGCTTGCAGTGCAGCAAGGCGCTGGCGATGTGCTTTTCCACCATGCTCAGGGAGATTCCCATGCGCTCGGCCACTTCGACCTGGGACAGGCCGTCGAACTTGTGCAGGACGAACGCTTCGCGCCGCCGCGGCGGCAGCTCGGCCAGCGCGGCCGCCAGGTGGCTGAGGCGCTGCTGCTGTTCGAAACGCTCGCCCGGCCCGGCCGCCTCGCCTTCCAGCGCGGCGGGTTCGTCGTTCGCCGCCGGCCGGTCGAGATCCTGGCCGCGGCTCTGCTGCCGGCGCCAATGGTCGCGCAACAGGTTGCGGGCGATCTGGAAAAGAAATGCGCGCGGCTGCTCGACCGATTGCCGGCCCGGCCATTTCAGCCACTGGGCGAAAGTATCCTGGGCGAGGTCGGCGGCGTCCGCCGAACTGCCCAGGTGCTTGCGCAGGAAGCGCAGCAACTCGCCATGGAACGCCTGATAGGCATGCGAGACGGAACCACGGAAGCGCTCATCCATCCGTGCATCCTCCGGCGGCGCCCCCCGCGCCGTTGACCCGCTGCAACACCTCGCCTCCCCGCTTCCGTCGGATACGGAAGTCCCTTCGCAAATATGCGAATGATAATACATATCATTTCACAAGGTAAGGAAGTGCGACGGACGCGAGCTCAGCCGGCGCGGAAGATCAGGTAGTCCTCCCAGTCGTCCTCGGCCACCTGGGTCTCGCTGAGCATGCGCCCGGACTGGGAAATGCGTTCCTTGTGGACCCGCTCCGGGTCGCCGCAGACCAGGTGGTGCCAGAGCGGCAGGTCCTTGCCTTCGGCAACCAGGCGATAGCCGCAGGTCGGCGGCAACCACTGGAACTCGTCGGCCTGCGCCGGGGTGAGCTGGATGCAGTCGGGGACGAAACGGATGCGCTCGGCGTAGTTGGTGCAGCGGCAGCTTTGCAGGTCGAGCAGCTTGCAGGCGATACGCGTGTAGTAGACGCTGCCGTCGTCCTCGTCCTCGAGCTTCTGCAGGCAGCACAGGCCGCAACCGTCGCACAGCGACTCCCACTCGTCCTGGTCGAGTTGGGCGAGGGTCTTGCGTTTCCAGAAGGGTTCGACTTTGGCGGCCATGGCATCGGGGGCTGGTGAAAAGGCGCGATAGTCTAGTCCCCCGCCCCTTCCAGGCCAAGCACCGGCCGGCACATGGCTACTTCAGGTAGGAACGCAGCGCGGTCACCACCAGTTCCAGGTCTTCGCGACGCTGTTCCGCGCTCGCCTGCTCGGCGCCGAGGTGTTCGCGGATGTGCCCCTCCAGCACTTCGTTCATCAGGCCGTTCACCGCACCGCGGATCGCCGCGATCTGCTGCAGCACTGCCGCGCATTCGCTGCCCTCTTCCAGCGCCTGCTCCAGCGCCCGGGTCTGCCCGGCGATGCGGCGCACCCGCGCCAGGAGCTTCTTCTTCCCATGGATGGTATGGGCCACCGCTCTCTCCTCCAGGTAATATACTGGGGTATAGTATATTTTCGACGTCTCTACAGGACAGTAGCAAATGCCCGGCACCCCGACTACCCAGCCCCTGCGCCATTCCCATCGGTTCGACCAGGGCAACCCGCTGGCCGAGCGCAACACGCGCTGGGCGGTATTGCTCACCGCCTGCATGATGGTCGCGGAAATCGCCGGCGGCTGGCTGTTCAACTCCATGGCCCTGCTCGCCGACGGCTGGCACATGAGCTCCCATGCCCTGGCCCTGGGTCTTGCGGTACTCGCCTACGGCGCCGCGCGGCGCTATGCCAACGACCCGCGCTTCAGCTTCGGTACCTGGAAGATCGAGGTGCTCGGCAGCTACACCAGCGCCCTGCTGCTTCTGCTGGTGGCCGGGCTGATGCTCTACCAATCGGTCGAACGCCTGCTCGACCCCAGCCCGATCCGCTACCAGCAGGCGATGCTGGTCGCCGCGCTCGGCCTGCTGGTCAATCTCGCCTGCGCCTGGCTGCTGCGCGACGGCCATGCCCACCACGGGCACGGCCACTCGCACCATCACCACGACCACGACCACGACCACGACCACGACCATCATGCCCACCGGCACGACCTGAATCTGCGCGCCGCCTACCTGCACGTGCTGGCGGATGCCGCCACCTCGCTGCTGGCGATCGTCGCGCTGGCCGGCGGCCTGCTGTGGAACGCGGCCTGGCTGGACCCGCTGATGGGTATCGTCGGCGCGGTACTGGTCAGTGTCTGGGCATGCGGCCTGATCCGGCAGAGCAGTCGGGTATTGCTGGATGCGCAGATGGATGCGCCGGTGGCTGCGGAAATCCGCGCGGCGATCGCCAGCAGCCCGCTGCCGGCGGAACTGCTCGACCTGCACCTATGGCAGGTCGGCCAGGGCAAGTACGCCTGCCTGCTGAGTCTGCTGACCACCGAGGAAGGCAGCGCCGACTATTTCAAGCGCCGCCTGGCCGAGCATGAGGAACTGGTGCACATCACCGTCGAGGTGAATCCGCTGCTCCCGCTCGCTGCCTGAGGGAACGCGGCTCAGTAGCCGCGAGCGAAGTCCACCTCGCCACGCATGGCGGTGCCCGCCCAGAAGCGCGCGAGGTTGTCGCGGAACAGTTCGACCATCGCCCCCGGCAGGGTCGGCGCGGCGGTGTGGCCGGTCAGCAAGAGGCGCGGGGTATGCCAGAACAGGTGGTTGGCCGGCAGCGGCTCTTCGCGGCAGACGTCGATCACCGCGCCGGCCAGTTGGTTGTTCTCCAGCGCCGCCACCAAGTCGGCGTCCACCACCGCGACGCCACGCCCGGCGTTGATGAACAGCGCCGTGGATTTGAGCCGGGCGAACAGCGCACGGTCGTAGATGTCGTGGGTATCGGGGGTGTCGGGCAGCAGGTTGATCAGGTAGTCGGCCGTCTCCACCAGGCGGCCGAGGTCGTCGAGCGAGCCCATGCGGTTGAACGGCACCAGCGAACGCGGATTCTTCGCCACCCCGGTCAGGTCCATGCCGAAGCCGGACAGGGTATGCGCCACCGCCTGGCCGATCTCCCCGGTACCCACGATCACCGCCTGCCGGCCACGCAACCCGCCAGGCGTGCGGCTATCCCATTGCGAACCGACCTGGCTGGCCAGGCGACCGAGGAACTGGCGCTCGTGGGCGAGCATGTAGGTCAGCAGGTATTCACTCATCACCTGGCCGAAGATGCCTACCGCGCGTGTCAGGCTGTAGTCCTTCGGCAGGTCGGCGGCCAGCAGCGGCGTGATGCCCGCCCAGGTCGACTGCACCCAGACCGGATGCACGCCCTGGCGCAGCATCTGCGCCACCAGGTCGGGCTGGCCGAGCCAGATCGAGCACTCGCTGGCGGCGTCGATGAGTTGCAGGGGGTCGTCCCCCGCCACCACCTTCAGGCTGGGGTCGGCCGCCATCAGCAGCGCGGCATAGAGAGCGTGGTCACGTTCGAGAATCAGCAAGCGCATGGGTCACACTGCCAAGCCGGACAAGGGCTGGCGATCAGGCCGGAGAATATTGTTCTTTCATGCATCACGGCTCCTGGAGGGAAGCCCTCGAGAGCAGCAGGATTGGCGCTGGTAGACCACGGTCGCTGCCAGGGGTTCCGCTATCGTGCGACATCTTGCGGACATCATGCACCGAAGGCGCAGCCTTGCACAGAGCGGGTTTCACGTCGTGAAAGTGGCGCCGGGAAGCCGGCGCCAGCGGGGTACGGCTCGCGTCAGAGCGGGTCGTTCATGCGCAGCAACTCTTCCGGGAGATGCTCGATGTACTCTTCTTCGCCCGGCGGCATCTGCAGGTGGAAGCCCTGCTTCTCGATGTTCTCCAGGACCTTGGCGACATCCTCGCGGGCCAGTTGGCGCTCGGGGGTGAGCAGCAGGTCGAAGACATGTTGCGGCGCGCCGAACGGCACCAGCAGGGCCTCGGGCACGCGGCTCAACGCCTCGCGCTTGTCGACGTAGAGGTACATCTCGTTCTTGCGCGGGCTCTTGTAAACGGAACAGATTCGTTTCATGCGCTCTCCAGGGCGTCCAGCAGGGCCTGGCCCATGCGTTCGCGGCGCCAGCCGCGGAGGGAATCGGGCAGTTCGTAGGGACCTTCGGGATAGCCGCTCTTGAGCAGTGCCTCGAGGATCTTCTTGCGCAGCATCAGCTCGGGCGCCATGCCCAGGGTCTCCGCTTCGCGCTGGCCGATGGCGCGCAGGCTCTTGAGCAGCGGGGTGACCTCCGGCGGCAGCGGCTCGGGCAGCGCCTCGGGCCATTCGCTCTGCGGCAGGCGCGCAGCCTGGGCGATCAGTTCGATGAGGAAGTCGCCGTCCTGGCGCACGGTGCGCGGATGCATGTCCTCGATCGCCGCCAGGTCGGTCTTGTTCTTCGGCAGCAGGCGCGCCAGCGGCCACAGGGTGCGTTCGCGCAGCACGTGGTTGCGCGGCCGGTTGCGCAGGCGTGCCTGCTCCTCGCGCCAGGCGCAGAGTTCGCGGAGCACCGCCAGTTGCTGCGGACGCAGCCGCCAACCCAGCTTGACCTCGCGGTAGGCCTCGCGCGGATCGCTCTCGCGGCAGAGGTTGGCGACCAGTTCGGCGCCGTCCTCCAGCAGCCAGGCGCGTTTCTCCTCGCTCAGCCGCGCATCCAGGGCCAGGTAGACCTGGGCGAGGTGCTGGACGTCGTCGGCGGCGTAGCGCATCTGCATCTCGGTGAGCGGCCGTTGCAACCAGTCGGAACGGGTCTCGTCCTTGGGCAGGTCGATGTCCAGCACCTCCTTCACCAGCTTCGAATAGCCCATCGAATGGGCCATGCCGAGATAGGCGGCGGCCAACTGCGTATCGAACAGCGGCACCGGCAGGCTGCCGGTGAGGCGCAGGAACACCTCGAGGTCTTCGCTACAGGCGTGCAGCACCTTCACCACCCGCTCGTCTTCGAGCAGTTCGGCGAAGGGACTCCAGTCCTGGATCAGCAGCGGATCGATCAGCCACTCCTGCCGGCCATCGCCCACCTGCACCAGACCGGCCGCGGGATAGAAGGTATCGACGCGCATGAACTCGGTATCGAGCGCGAGGTACGGCTGTGTGCGCCATTCCCGGCATTGCTGCGCCAGGCTGGCATCATCGCGGATCCACTGGATTTCGGGCGCGGTCACGAACATCTCCTTGGTCAAGTGCGGCGCATTATATAGAGCCTCGCGCCCTGCGAGCATTCCGCTCGGCACCGCGCTTGCCGATGAACGTAGCGAATGTCCATACTCCGCCCCTTGTCCGACAATCCGAACAAGGGAACTGCATGAAGAAGCTCAGCGGAATAATCGTCCTCCTGCTGGCTGGCGCGGCTCTTTACCTGGCCCTGAAGACCAGCCCGATCGACCCGCTCGCCTGGGATGCCCCGGCCGCTCCGCAGATGACCGGGGTCCTCGAACCCAACGACACCCTGATGAAGGCCGAGCTGCTTGGCCAGGGCCAACTGCACGGCCCCGAGGACACCGCCGTGGACAGCCAGGGCCGCGTCTATGCCGGTCTCGCCGACGGCCGCGTGGTACGCCTGGACGCCAGCGGCAAGGTCGAGACCTTCGTCGACACCGGCGGCCGCCCGCTGGGCATGGACTTCGATGCCGCCGGCAACCTGATCCTCGCCGACGCCTGGAAAGGCCTGCTTCGCATCGATCCGCAGGGCAAGGTGGAAACCCTCGCCACCGAGGCCGACGGCGTCCCCTTCGCCTTCACCGACGACCTCGACATCGCCAGCGACGGCCGCATCTACTTCAGCGACGCTTCCAGCAAGTTCCATCAGCCCGACTACATCCTCGACCTGCTTGAGGCCCGACCGCACGGCCGCCTGCTGCGCTACGACCCGTCCACCGGCAAGACCGAGGTGCTGCTCAAGGACCTGTACTTCGCCAATGGCGTGGCACTCTCGGCAAACGAGGACTTCGTACTGGTCAACGAGACCTACCGCTATCGCATCACCCGCTACTGGCTGAAAGGCGAGAAGGCCGGCCAGCACGAGGTGTTCATCGACAACCTGCCGGGCTTGCCGGACAACCTCCAGGGCGACCGCAAAGGTACCTTCTGGGTGGCCCTGCCGACCCCGCGCAAGGCCGACGCCGACTTCCTCCACCGGCATCCCTGGTTGAAGGCGCAGCTGGCCAAGCTGCCGCGCATGTTCCTGCCCAAGCCGACCGCCTACGGGCTGGTCATCGCCATCGACGAACAGGGCAGGATCGTCCGCAGCCTGCACGACACCAGCGGCCACCACCTGCGCATGATCACCTCGGCGAAGCCGGTGGGCGACCAGCTCTACTTCGGCAGCCTGGAAAATGACCGGATCGGCCGCCTGGCGATCCCCTGAAAAAGCCGAGCGTCTAATCCTGAAATAGGTTTATACCTTGCTCCATCTAGCTCTCCGGAAAATCGGCATGGGAGGTGTAAACCTTATTCAGGACGGGACAGCGGAAACGAAAAAGCCCCGCATCGCGGGGCTTTTCCATGCTTCGGATCAGGCCGCCGAGTCGCTGTCGGCCTTGGCCCGGCGTGGCTTCTTCTTGCCGCCGAGGAGGTGCGAGAACACCGCGTGCAGGTCGCCGGAAGCGTTGTCGCTCTCCAGGTTGAGCTTGCTGTCGATATGCTCCATGTGGTGCATCATCAGGGTCACCGCGCGCTCCTTGTCGCCCTTCTCGATGGCGTCGAGGATCTCGTTGTGCTCGTCGAACGAGCAGTGCGAGCGACCGCCGCTTTCGTACTGGGCGATGATCAGCGAGGTCTGCGACACCAGGCTGCGCTGGAAACTCACCAGAGGAGCGTTGCGCGCCATCTCGGCGAGCTTCAGGTGGAACTCGCCGGACAGGCGGATGCCGGCGCCCCGGTCGCCACGGGCGAAGCTGGATTGTTCCTGCACCACCATCTCGCGCAACTCGGCCAGGCGCTCGGCGGTGGCGTTGTCGGTGGCCAGTTCGGTGATGGCGCGCTCGACGGTGCGGCGGGCGAAAAGGATCTGCCGGGCCTCGTCGATGCTCGGGCTGGCGACCACCGCGCCGCGGTTCGGCCGTAACAGCACCACCTGCTCGTGGGCCAGGCGCGAGAGGGCGCGGCGAATGATGGTGCGGCTGACGCCGAATATCTCGCCGAGCGCTTCCTCGCTCAGCTTGGTGCCGGGGGCCAGGCGTTGTTCGAGGATGGCGTCGAAGATGTGGGCGTAGACGATCTCGTCCTGGGTACCGCTGCGGGCAGCCTTGCCGGTGCGCGGCGGCTTCCTGATGTGTTGCAACTGATCGGTCATCGGTCTCGAACCTTGTGCGTCCGGCTTGTGGCCTGGGCTGATCCTCGCTCACGGGCGTGGGTGAGGCACGCCGGCGGCTGATAGCGAAATAGTGTACACAAGCAGCGGCATCCGGCGCACCACCCCTTTCCGCCCCTCGTTCCGAGCGCGCGGCACCGCCCGGAAGGACGCGTGACGGAAAGCTGATAAAAATGTGGCGAAACACCCTCAAACATTCTTTGACCTTTTTGTATACAAAGGCATAATCGCTCGCACGAGTTCTTGACCCAAAGGTCAGAAAATCGTGCCCTCACATCACCTTCGAGCCGCGTCAGGGACCTGGTAACCAACCGGCCCGCAGGACCTAACAACAAGAGCGATGAGGAGTACCTGCTGTGGAAAGCACCAAACAAGAAGAACAAGGGATCTACGCTGCGACACCGCCCGCCACCGGCCTGCTCGAACGCCTGTTCAAGCTCCGCCAGCATGGTACGACGGTCAGGACCGAGCTGGCGGCCGGGCTGACCACCTTCATCACCATGGCCTACATCATCTTCGTCAATCCCAACATCATGGCCGACGCCGGCATCGACCACGGCGCGGCGTTCGTCGCCACGTGCCTGGCGGCCGCCCTCGGCTGCTTCCTGATGGGCCTGTACGCCAACTGGCCGGTGGGCCTGGCGCCGGGAATGGGGCTGAACGCCTTCTTCACCTACACCGTGGTCGGCACCATGGGCTACAGCTGGCAGATCGCCCTGGGCGCGGTGTTCATCTCCGGGGTGATGTTCATGCTGCTGACCTTCTCCCGGGTCCGCGAATGGCTGCTCAACAGCATCCCCCGCAGCCTCAGGTTCGCCATGGGTGCGGGAGTCGGCCTGTTCCTCGGCCTGATCGGCCTGAAGACCGCCGGCATCGTGGTGGCCAGCCCGGCGACCCTGATCAAGCTCGGCCACCTCACCTCGCCCGGCCCGCTGCTGGCGGCACTGTGCTTCCTGATGATCGCCGTGCTCGAGTACCGCCGGGTGTTCGGCGGCATCCTCATCAGCATCCTCAGCGTCACCCTGGTCGGCTGGGCCCTCGGCCTGGTGCAGTACGACGGGGTGTTCTCGGCGCCGCCGAGCCTGGCGCCGACCTTCCTGGCAATGGACATCGCCGGCGCGTTCAACGTCACCATGATCAGCGTGATCCTGGCCTTCCTCTTCGTGCACATGTTCGATACCGCCGGCACTCTCATGGGCGTCGCCCAGCGCGCGCACCTGGTGAAGGAGGACGGGCGCATCGAGAACCTGTCGAAAGCGATGAAGGCCGACAGCGCCTCCAGCGTGTTCGGCGGCATGCTCGGTGTCCCGCCGGTGACCAGTTACGTGGAGAGCGCCGCGGGCGTGGCCGCCGGCGGACGTACCGGGCTCACCGCGGTGGTGGTCGGCGTGCTGTTCGTCGCCGCGATGTTCTTCGCCCCGCTGGCCGGGATGATCCCCGCCTTCGCCACCGCCGGCGCGCTGATCTACGTGGCCATGCTGATGATGGGCGGAATGGCGCACATCGACTGGGACGAGCACACCGAGACCATCCCGGCGATCGTCACGGTGATCATGATGCCGCTGACCTTCTCGGTGGCCGACGGTATCGCCCTGGGCTTCATCACCTACGTCGCGATGAAGGTCCTCACCGGCAAGCACCGCGAAGTCTCGGCCAGCCTCTATGCCTTGTTCGTGATCTTCGTCGCCAAGTTCATCTTCCTCTGACCCGCCCGGATGGCGGATGGCCGCACGCGGCTATCCGCCTCGAACCTGTCGTTGCCCCGCAGGGCTCGCGACGCACAGCCTCATCCGTCGCCCATTCACACCTTGCGCCGCATCGTCCTGCCCCCCCCCCGCAGATGGCGGATAACCGGCAACCCTCGGCGCCTTCCCCGCGAACGAAAAAAGGCCCGCTCGACGGCGGGCCAGGGAAAAGGACTCAGGGAGTCAATGTTTCGTGGCACGCACCTAGCTGCCGCGATAGGTCGAATAGCTGTAGGGCGAGATCAGCAGCGGCACATGGTAGTGATCGTCGGCGGAGGCGATGCCGAAACGCAGCACCACCTGGTCGAGGAATGCCGGCTCCGGCAATTGCACGCCGCGGGCGCGATAGTAGTCGCCGGCGTTGAACACCAGTTGATAGACCCCGGGACGGAAGTCCTCGCCTTGCAGCACCGGCTGGTCGCAGCGGCCGTCGTGGTTGGTCAGGGTGGTGGCGATCAGTTCCAGTTGCTGGCCTTCTACCCGGTACAGCTCGATCTTGATGCCATGGCCGGGGCAGCCGTGTGCGGAATCCAGTACATGCGTGGTCAAACGTCCCATGGGTTGCGGGCGCCCGCTGGCGGACACCACTCCTCCTCTTGCCTTCGTTCGATGGGGATCGCTCCGGGACCTGCCCGGCGCCGCTCGCTTGCAGCCCGCCAGGGAGCCGCTTGCGAAGCAATATAAGTTATCTTTCGATGAATTGTATACAAAAAACACCGCCACAACCGAAAATGCGGCAGCCGCCCCGAAATCGGGCATTCCTTCCACAAGCCCCACCCCGCAGGGCCTCATTCTTCGCTAACTGACCAGTCGGGCAGGTTTTTTGCTGGATGAATGGCAGGGATCGGCAAGCAGGATTGTATTTACAGACCGCAGGCAAACTTGTATACAATAAATCCATCACGGCATCCCCGGCCCGTCCGGCCCGCCGCCCCATCCACAATAAGGAACACTGCTGTGAGCGCTGACTACCCACGCGACCTGATCGGATACGGCAACAACCCTCCCCACCCTCACTGGCCCGGCGATGCGCGCATCGCCCTGTCCTTCGTGCTCAATTACGAAGAAGGTGGCGAGCGCTGCGTCCTGCATGGCGACAAGGAGTCCGAGGCGTTCCTTTCCGAGATGGTGGCTGCCCAGCCCTTGCAGGGCGTGCGCCACATGAGCATGGAATCGCTCTACGAATACGGCAGCCGCACCGGGGTCTGGCGCCTGCTCAAGCTGTTCAAGCGACGCAACGTGCCGCTCACCGTGTTCGCCGTGGCCATGGCGGCGCAGCGCAACCCTGAGGTGATCAGGGCGATGGTCGCCGACGGCCACGAAATCTGCAGCCACGGCTACCGCTGGATCGACTACCAGTACATGGACGAGGCCCAGGAGCGCGAGCACATGCTCGAAGCCATCCGCATCCTCACCGAACTCACCGGCCAGCGCCCGGTGGGCTGGTACACCGGACGCACCGGCCCGAACACCCGGCGCCTGGTGATGGAGGAAGGCGGCTTCCTCTACGACTCCGACACTTACGACGACGACCTGCCCTACTGGGACCCGGCCAGCACCGCGGAGAAACCGCACCTGGTGATTCCCTATACCCTGGACACCAACGACATGCGCTTCACCCAGGTGCAGGGCTTCAACAATGGCGAGCAGTTCTTCCAGTACCTGAAGGACGCCTTCGACGTGCTCTACGAAGAAGGCGCGACGGCGCCGAAGATGCTCTCCATCGGCCTGCATTGCCGGTTGATCGGTCGCCCGGCGCGGATGGCCGCCCTGGAGCGCTTCATCCAGTACGCGCAGAGCCACGACAAGGTCTGGTTCGCCCGCCGCGAAGACATCGCCCGCCATTGGCACCGTGAGCATCCTTTCCAGGAGACCGAGGCATGAGCCGTTTCCAGACCCTGACCCCCGCCTCGCTGTCCCGCGAGGCCTTCGTCGAAGCCTTCGCCGACATCTACGAACACTCCCCCTGGGTCGCCGAGAAGGCCTATGACCTGGGTATCGACGACAGCCTCAACGATATCGAGGGCCTGCACCAGCGCATGGCCGACATTCTCCTGTCGGCAAGCCGCGAGGCCCAGCTGGCGCTGATCAACGCCCACCCGGACCTCGCCGGCAAGGCGGCTATCCGTGGCGAACTGACCGCCTCCAGCACCTCCGAGCAGGCCGGCGCCGGGATTCACGAATGCAGCGCCGAGGAGTTCGCCCGCTTCACCGAACTCAACGACGCCTACAAGGCCAGGTTCGGCTTCCCCTTCATCAAGGCGGTGAAGGGCAGCAACCGCCATCAGATCCTGGCGGCCTTCGAGGAACGCATCCAGCACTCCGCCGACGAGGAGTTCGCTACCGCGCTGGCCGAGATCAACAAGATCGCCCTGTTCCGCCTGCAGCAGCTCTGAGGCCTGCGGAGACGAGCATGAACGCCGAACACGCGCCCTTCCGCCACTACCTCGACCTCGCCGACGCGCGCCTGGGCAGCCAGGTGGTCGCCGTCAGCGACGAATGGTTCGCCCCCGCCAGCCGCATGCTGCAGGCCGGCGAACCGGTGTGGAAGGAAGGCGTGTTCGACGACAGCGGCAAGTGGATGGACGGCTGGGAAACCCGCCGCAAGCGCTTCGAGGGCCATGACCAGGCGGTGATCCGCCTGGGTGTGCCGGGCGTGCTGAAGGGCGTCGACATCGACACCCGCTTCTTCACCGGCAACCATCCGCCGGCGGCTTCCCTGGATGGCTGCTTCTGCACCGAAGGCGACCCGGACGACAGCACGTCCTGGAGCGAAGTGCTGCCGGCGGTGGGGCTGCAGGGCGATAGCCATCACTACCACCCGATAGACGACGAACGTCCCTGGACCCACCTGCGTCTGAACATCTACCCGGACGGCGGTATCGCCCGCCTGCGCCTCTATGGCGTGCCCTACCGCGACTGGAGCAGCCAGCCGCCGGGAACGGCGCTCGACCTGGCCGCAGCGGTCAACGGCGGCCGGGCGCTGGCCTGTTCCGACCAGCATTTCGGACGCATGGGCAACCTGCTCAACCCCGGACGTGCCATCAACATGGGCGACGGCTGGGAAACCGGCCGCCGCCGCACGCCGGGCCACGACTGGGTGATCGTCGCCCTCGGCCATCCCGGCAGCATCGAGGCGGCGGTCGTCGATACCTTGCACTTCAAGGGCAACTATCCGGAAAGCTGCAGCATCCAGGCCGCCTTCGTGGAAGGCGGGAACGAGGCCCGGATCGAGGCGCAGAGCCTCTTCTGGCGCGAGCTGCTGCCAGCGCAGAAGCTGGAAATGCACCAGGAACACCGGTTCGAGCGGCACCTCAACGCCCTCGGCCCGATCACCCATGTACGCCTGAACATCTTTCCCGACGGCGGCGTCAGCCGCCTGCGCCTGTTCGGCAGGCCACAATTACCGTGAGACCCGGGCCCCGCGTGCGTCCGGAATACAACAAACAGAATCGACAGGATCAGTATGCGCACTCTCAAGATCGAGCCGTTGACCAAGGAAGCCTTCGCCCCGTTCGGTGACGTGATCGAAACCGCCGGCAGCGACTATTTCATGATCAACAACGGCTCCACCCGCCGTTATCACAAGCTGGCCACAGTCGAGACCGCGCAGCCGGAAGATAACGCGATCATCAGCATCTTCAGCGCCGAGAAGCTGGAAATGCCGTTGCGCATCCGCATGCTGGAACGCCATCCGCTGGGCAGCCAGGCCTTCATCCCGCTGCTCGGCAACCCCTTTCTGGTCGTGGTCGCGCCACTTGGCGATGTACCTGTACCGGGCCTCGTCCGCGCCTTCCTGACCAACGGAAGGCAGGGCGTCAATTACCACCGCGGCGTCTGGCACCATCCGGTGCTGACGATCGAAAAGCGGGATGACTTCCTGGTGGTCGATCGCAGCGGTTCCGGGAACAACTGCGACGAGCATTTCTTCACCGAGGACGAACAGCTCCTCCTCGACCCCCAATCAAACCAATAAGAGAGGTCCTGCCGCCGGTCCGCCGGCCAGGGCAAGAGGTACAAGACTGTGGAAGCACATCTCATCGAATGGCTGAACCTGCTGGTGCGTTGGATTCACATGATCGTCGGGATCGCGTGGATCGGCGCTTCGTTCTATTTCGTCTGGCTGGAGAACAACCTCAACCGCAGCAACCCGCGTGAAGGCCTGTCCGGAGACCTCTGGGCAATCCACGGTGGCGGCATCTACCACCTGGAGAAGTACAAGCTGGCTCCGCCGAAAATGCCGGAGAACCTGCACTGGTTCAAATGGGAGGCCTACTCCACCTGGATGTCCGGGGTGGTGTTGCTGACCATCGTGTTCTACCTGAACCCGACCCTCTACCTGATCGCCCCCGGCAGCGACCTGGCGCCGGCGGCGGCCATCGCCATCGGTATCGGTTCGCTGGTCTGCGGCTGGTTCGTCTACACCATCCTCTGCGATTCGGCGCTGGGCAAGACCCCTGCCCTGCTCGGCCTGGTCCTGTTCGTCCTGCTGGTCGCCGCCGCCTACGGCCTGACCCAGGTGTTCAGCGGCCGCGGCGCCTACCTGCACGTCGGCGCGATCATCGGCACCATCATGGTCGGCAACGTGTTCAGGGTGATCATGCCGGCCCAGCGCGCGCTGGTGAAAGCCATCGAAGAAAACCGCGAGCCCGATCCGGTGCTGCCGGCCAAGGGCCTGCTGCGCTCCCGGCACAACAACTACTTCACCCTGCCGGTGCTGTTCATCATGATCAGCAACCACTTCCCGAGCACCTACGGCAGCCAGTACAACTGGCTGATCCTGGCCGCCATCGCGGTGCTCGCGGTACTGGTACGCCACTACTTCAACACCCGCCACGAAAGCAACCGCTTCGCCTGGGCACTGCCCGCCGGCGCGCTGGGCATGATCGCCCTGGCCTTCGTCACCACGCCGAACTACCAGCAGGCTTCCGCACCGCTGGCCAGCACCCCGGCGGCGGCACCGGCACAACCGGCGACCGGCGGCGACGCACCAGCCGCGCCTGCCGCGACCCAGGCGTCCAATGCCGGGGCCGCGAGCGGAGCCGACTTCGACAAGGTCCATCACGTGATCCAGGAGCGCTGCACCGTCTGCCACTCGGCGAAACCGACCAGCCAACTGTTCAGCACCGCGCCAGGCGGGATCATGCTCGACACCCCGCAGCAGATCCAGCAACTGGCACCGAAGATCCAGGCCCAGGCCGTGGCCTCGCAGATCATGCCGCTGGGCAACATCACGCAGATGACCCAGGAAGAACGCAACCTGATCGGCAGCTGGATCGCCAAGGGCGCACAGATCAACTGAGCCTTGGCCGAAAGGCGAAGAACCGCACCTCCGGTTCCCCGCAGCAGAACACCCCTGCTGGCCCTACCCCAAAAGCCCTCTCCATAGAGGGCTTTTGGCCATAACTGGCCATATCGTTCAGCCCCCAACCTCTCCAATAACTCACTTTCCTTCACCCAGGGCCGCTGGAACGAAACCGTGCGGCGCTCCACCATTGAAAGCGACCAACCAACCGTCGCTATCCGCAGGTACGTATCGTCTCGTATTTGCCCAGCAAACTTCGCTCGGGTGATCTGTGTGGCCGGGGGACCGGTGCTGCGTCGTGTGATAGTGCGCGCCCCATCTTCGGCTGCCTTGCCAATGAAGAACTGTGCAACTTTTTGGTTGATAACGTTGTGGATAGAACGCTAGGGAACAAATACCCAAAGGGCTCCGAGAGAGTGCGCAACTTTTTGCAAGCGGTGCGCAAAAAGTTGCGCAATTTTCAGTGTTCTTCCCATGAGAATCGCCAGC